>JAHWKC010000199.1 GCA_019348095.1 Pseudomonadota bacterium
GGTAGCAGAACAGCAGGTGGTCCTTGCGCAGGTGCGCCAGGTCGCCCTCGATCGGCTCCTTGACCTTCACGATCAGCTGGCCCTTGTCGTACAGCGAGGCGGCGTCCGGCGCGATGTTCACGCCCAGCCGGGTGTACTGCTCGTCGCTGAAGCCGCTCTTGACGCCGGCATCCTTTTCCAGCCAGACCTCGTGGCCGCGGTTGACCAGGTCACCGGCGGCGGCCGGAACGAGTGCGACGCGCCCTTCGAGGGTCTTGGTTTCCTTCGGTACACCGATACGCATTGCCGTGTTCTCCAGTGCGGCTCAGAAAAAACGCCGCGGGCGCGGCGGGGTGACTGGCCAGGTTGTGCTTGTCTTCGAGCGTGGTTCAAGTCGAGTGTTCAGATCGGGTGTTCAGATCGGGTGTTCAAGTCGGGTGTTCAAGTCGGGTGTTCAGATCGGGTGCCCTGGGCGGTACTTGGCCTGGCGTCCTGCCGAGTGGTCGATCGCCTGCTTCGCAGCTGCCAGCCGCGGAGCGTGCAACGCTGCATCCGAGGGCTGCGCCTTGTGTTGCCGGGACGCCGCCTCCAAGCTATGGCGCTTGCAACACCGTCCGACCCGACGACGATGATGCCTGCTTCATGCCTGCTTGCGGCGACGCTTTCGCGACCGTTCCGAAGCGTTCCGCCATACCTCCATAACCCGACGTGATTATACCCATGACCCCATCGAAGCATGCCCGTCTCGTGATCCTCGGTTCCGGCCCCGCCGGCTGGACTGCCGCCGTCTACGCCGCCCGCGCCAACCTCAAGCCGGTGATGATCACCGGGCTGCAGATGGGCGGCCAGCTGATGACAACCACCGAGGTCGACAACTGGCCGGGCGACGCGCACGGGCTGATGGGCCCGGACCTGATGGCGCGCATGCAGGCCCACGCCGAGCGCTTCGACACCGAAACCGTGTTCGACCACATCCACACCGCCGACCTGTCGCGACGCCCGTTCCGGCTGGTCGGCGACAACGGCGAGTACACCTGCGACGGCCTGATCATCGCCACCGGCGCGACCGCCAAGTACCTCGGGCTGCCATCGGAGGAGCTGTTCAAGGGCCGCGGCGTGTCGGCCTGCGCCACCTGCGACGGCTTCTTCTACAAGGACCAGGACGTGGCGGTGATCGGCGGCGGCAACACCGCGGTCGAGGAGGCGCTGTACCTGTCCAACATCGCGCGCAAGGTATACCTGGTGCATCGCCGCGACACCCTGCGCGCCGAGAAGATCATGCAGGACAAGCTGCAGGCCAAGATCCAGGCCGGCAAGATCGAGCCGGTCTGGCATCACGTGGTCGAGGAGGTGCTCGGCAACGACGCCGGCGTGACCGGGGTGCGGGTGAAGTCGGTGCAGGACGGCTCCAGCCGCGAGATCGCCATCCACGGGCTGTTCGTGGCGATCGGTCACACGCCCAACACGAGCCTGTTCGAGGGCCAGCTGGAGATGAAGAACGGCTATCTGACCATCCAGACCGGGCTGCAGGGCAATGCTACCCAGACCTCGGTGTCCGGCGTGTTCGCCGCCGGCGATGTCGCCGACCAGGTCTACCGCCAGGCGATCACCTCGGCCGGCTTCGGCTGCATGGCGGCACTGGATGCCGAGAAGTTCCTCGACGAGGGTGAGTAGCCGCGCTTGCGGACTGCCTTGAACGGCAGTCCGAGCGGCTGCGAACGCCCCGCCGCGGATGGCCGCGCCGGGCGATTCGACCTCCTCGTGGTCCCCAGGGATGGCTAGCGCGGCTTGCGCTACCCTCCCGCCTCGGACTGACGGATCGCGGCTGATACCGCTCCTACAGGGACGCCACTTTCGATGCCCGAAGCACGGCTCCACGATCGGCTCGAGGACATTCCCGCCGCCCATTGGGACGCCCTCCACGACGGCCGCAACCCTTTTGTCGCCCACGCGTTCCTGTCCGGGCTCGAGCAGCACGGCTGCCTGCGCGCGCAATGGGGCTGGACCCCGCGCCATCTCGCCTTGTGGGACGGAGGGACTCTGGTCGCCGCGGCACCGGGCTATCTCAAGGACAATTCGCACGGCGAGTTCGTGTTCGACCATGCCTGGGCGCATGCCTACGCGCAGCACGGGCTGGAATACTTCCCCAAGTGGCTGTGCGCGGTGCCCTACTCGCCGGTGACCGGCCCGCGCCTGCTGGCGCGGGAGGATGGCGCACGAGGGGAGCTGGTCGCGGCGATCGCCCGGCAATGCCGCCACGAGGGACTGTCCTCGGCGCACGTCAATTTCCACACCGCCATTGAGGACACCGCGTTCGACCACGCCTGGCTGCCACGCATCGACGTGCAATACCACTGGCATAACGACGCCGGCTGGCGCGATTTCGCCGGGTTCCTGGCGACAATGGACCACAAGCATCGCAAGAACATCCGCCAGGAACGGGCCAAAGTCGCGAAGGCCGGCGTGACCTTCCGCATCGTCGAGGGGCTTGACGCCACCGACGCCGACCTCGGCGCCATGCACCGCTTCTATCTGCGCACGTTCGCCGAGTACGGCAACCACCCTGCATTGACGCTCGGCTTCCTGCACCACCTCAGGGCATCCATGCCACGGGCGTTGGTGATGTTTTTCGCGCAGCGCGAGGGCCATGCGATCGCGGGGGCGCTGTGCCTGCGCGGCGGCGACACGCTGTATGGACGCTACTGGGGCAGCGAGGAATCGCTGCCGGGCCTGCATTTCGAGACCTGCTATTACCAGGGCATCGATTACTGCCTGCGTCAGGGGCTGACCCGGTTCGAGCCCGGGGCACAGGGCGAGCACAAGCTCGCCCGCGGTTTCCTGCCGAGCTTCGTGCACAGCCGCCACTGGATCGCGCAGCCCGAGTTCCGCGAGGCCTTGCGCGCCTGGTGCGGACAGGAGGCGGCATCGGTGCGTCGTTACGCCGCCACGCTGGCGGCCCACTCGCCGTTCAAACGGACCGCAGATGCTGCGCCTGCCGCCGCTACCGACTGACCCGCACGCCGCTTTCCCGGACCCGCGCCAGGCAATGCGCGAACCCGACGGGCTGCTGGCGATCGGCGACGTGATCAAGCGGACCGGCCTGACTCGCAAGGCTTTGCGGCTCTACGAGGAGGCTGGCCTCGTCGTGCCGGCGACCCGGACGACCGCCGGCTACCGGCTGTACGACGAGGCGGCGCTGCGGCGGCTGGAGCTCATCCGCCGCGCTCGCACGCTGGAGATGAGCACCCGTGAGCTGGGCGAGTTCCTCGACATCGCCGACGGCTGTTGCGACCGCGAGCCGGACGAGCTCGTCGAGCTGGTGCAGGACAAGCTCGCCGAGACCGACCGGCGGCTGGCCGAACTGGCCGAGCTGCGCGCCACGCTGCAGGACGCCCTGTCGACGCTGCACGAGGACGCCGACACCGCGCGGCGAACCCAGACGCACGTGTGCACGGAACTGCTGTGCACGTGCAGCACGACCACCAACGAGGACGGGAGGTGAAAACGATGACCGAGATCCAGGTGGAGGACACCACGGCCAACAAGGCCGGCGAGTGCGGCTGCGGCTGCACGTGCTGCGGCCCGCAGGACCAGGTCGCGGAGCAGGCGCAGACGCAGGCACCGACGACCGACAGCGGCTGCGGCTGCGGCGGCTGACCGGCGTCGAGGCGGCCGGAAGTCCGGCCGCCCACCGCACCCCCGTACCCGAACTGAGGGAGAACGCCGATGAGCGACGACGACGTCGCGTGCATGCCCGTCGGTCAGTGCCGCCAGCTGCTGGTGGAGCTGCAGGCCGTGCGGCTGCGCGTCACCGCGCTTGAGCAAGCCGTAGCCGACTACGTCCGGGCCGCCGACGACGCCGGCCAAGGCCCGGGCGGCGCCGGCTCCTGACCCGGCGGCCAGACCGGCTGGAGCCCGCTCGACGCCCGGACCGGCTCTGGCCAGCGGGAGTGCGGACGCCGCCTCCAGGGCGGTGGCCGCAGCCCGCTCAGGCCGTTGCTGCCGCAGCCTTGACGTGCTCGATGATCCGGCACGTCGCGCCGTCGACCTCGGGAATCGCATCGGCGGCCGCCCGCAGCTCGCGCAGCTCGCCGCGCAGAGCGCGAAGCTCGGCGATCCGCCGGTCGACCGAGCGGATCTGCTGTTCGAGCACGTCCCGCACGTAGGCGCAGGGCCGCTCGCCGCGCTCGCGCAGCGACAGGAACTCGCCGCGCACCAGCCGCGCCACCGGCGGCCAGCTGACGATGGCGATGGCCGCCACGATGGAATAGATCGACGGCGTGAAGATCGCCACCAGCACGATGGCGAAGACGAACGTCGGGATGGTCATGAAGAACTCGGTGATGCGCATCAGCGCATCGTCGAAGAACCCGCCGTAATAGCCCGCGAAGGCCCCGAAGCCGATGCCCACCAAGCAGGCGACGATGGTCGAGATCAGGCCCACCAGCAGCGATACGCGCGCGCCATGGGCGATGCCGGCGGCGATGTCGCGGCCCAGCATGTCGGTGCCGAAGGGCACGATGGCCTCCTCGAAGGGCGGCAGGAACGGCCGCGTCACCATCTGCCAGGCGTCGTGCGGATAGAACAGCGGCGCGCCGACCGCGCCGCCGCAGGAGCCGGTGCAGGAGCAGGCCCCCGGCGGGACCGCCATCGCGCCGCAGCAGGGCTGACCGGCCATGAACATCTCCGACCTCTCGATCCGCCGACCGGTGTTCGCCACAGTGGTCAGCCTGCTGCTGATCGTGCTGGGCATCATGGCGTTCTCGCGGCTGACCCTGCGCGAGCTGCCGGCGATCGACCCGCCGATCGTGCCACGGTTGCGAATTTGGAAGTGCCCGATCAGCGGCACTGCCCGAGCCAGCAACGGTACGGCCGTTGCGATCTCGAGGTTGCGCTCCACGGCGGCTTGAGTGGTCGATGCCCCGACCCACATCCAGTCGTTCCTCCGCTCGATGCCTTTCAGCTCGACGATTCGGCGCAGGTCGACGAGGTGCTGGAACGAGGACAACCGCAGCGCGAGCAAC
>JAHWKC010000019.1 GCA_019348095.1 Pseudomonadota bacterium
GACCTCGCGCTGCGCTACCTGCAGCCCGATGCCTACCAGCGCATTGCGCGCCTGCTCGACGAAAAGCGCGGCGACCGCGAGCGCTACATCGAGCAGGTCGCGCGCGTATTGCGTGAGGCGATGTCGGCGCAGGGCCTGGTCGGCGACGTCGCCGGCCGGCCCAAGCACATCTACAGCATCTGGAAGAAGATGCAGCGCAAGGACGCGCCGATAAGCGAGCTCTACGACCTGCGCGCGGTCCGCGTACTGGTCGACGACCTTGCGGCGTGTTACGCCACCCTCGGCGTGGTGCACGCGAACTGGACGCCGATCCCCAGCGAGTTCGACGACTACATCGCCCGGCCCAAGCACAACGATTACCGGTCGCTGCACACTGCGGTGATCGGGCCGGAGGGCAAGACGCTGGAGGTGCAGATCCGCACCCATGAGATGCACCGCCAGGCCGAGCTCGGCGTGGCCGCACACTGGCGCTACAAGGAGGGTGCGTTCAAGGACGGCGGGCCGCGCGACGGCAGCGGCGGTGATGCCGCGTTCGAGCGCAAGATCGCCTGGATGCGCCGGCTGCTGGAGCATCCCGGCGAGCGCGAATCCGGCGACGGCGCGCGCGAGGGCGACGATGCCGCGCTGGCCGGCGCGTTCGGCACCGAGCTGGTCGAGGACCGCATCTACGTGCTGACCCCCAAGGGCGAGGTGATCGACCTGCCGGCCGGCGCGACCCCGCTGGATTTTGCCTACCGCGTGCACACCGAGGTCGGCCATCGCTGCCGCGGTGCCAAGGTCGACGGCCGCATCGTGCCGCTGGACCACGTGCTGGGCAGTGGCGACCGGGTCGAGATCATGACCGCCAAGACCGGCGAGCCCAGGCGCGACTGGCTGATCGAGGCGAACGGCTTCCTCGCCAGCGGCCGCTCGCGCGAGAAGGTGCGCAACTGGTTCCACCGGCTCGACCGCGCGCGCAACGAGACCGCCGGCAAGGAACTGCTCGACAAGGAGCTGCGACGGCTGGGCCTGCTTGGTGCCGACCTCGCCCCGGCGCGGGAGAAGTTCCACCACGCCAGCGACGGCGATCTGTACGTGCACGTTGCGCTGGGCGATGTCGGGCCGCACCAGGTCGGGCGGGTATTGCTCGAGCACGAGCGCGCCGCGGCGGAGCCGCCTGCGGCCAGCGCGACGCCGCCACCGCTGGCGCCGCGGCGGGCGCCCAGCCGCTCCAGCGACTTCACCGTGGAGGGGGTCGGCAACCTGTTGGTGCAGCTTGCGCGCTGCTGCCAACCGCTGCCGGGCGAGCCGATCTGCGGCTATCTGACCCGCGGCCGCGGCGTCACCGTGCACCGGCCCGATTGCATCGCATTCCAGCGGCTGGCCGCCGCGCAGCCGCCACGCGTGCTGCCGGTGGAATGGGGCCGGGCCGGCAGCGGCTACGAGGTCGACATCGAGGTGCGTGCGCTGGACCGCAAATGGCTGCTCAAGGAGATCACCAACACCATCGCGCAGGCCAACGCGCACGTCACCAGCATCCGCAGCGACCTGGAGCGCAACGGCGCCCGGGTGCGGTTCAGGCTGCGCCTGCGGGTCGCCGACTTCGGACAGCTGTCGACCCTGCTGGGCAAGCTCGCGTCGCTGCCAGGGGTCGAACGCGCGCAACGCAGCTGAGCCCGCCGCCCGCGACCAGCCGCGCCGGATGCATGGGAACGCGAACGGCATGCGGCAGCCGGCATCCGCTGCGGTGCCGCGGCTTTAACAGCAGTTTCCGGGGCTGCCTTTATGCTGCGCCTGTCATGCATCGACGTCCGCCCGCTGCCAGTTCATCCGCCGACATGCCGCCGGGTTCCGCGGCCGGCCGGGATCGGCGCGTCGAACCGACGCTCGATCGGGATGCCGCATTCGGCGAGCCGCCACCACCCCGCGGACACCGCCCGCCGCCGCCCCCGTCCGGGGCACGGCGGCATGCCTGGTGGTGGGGCGCCGCGGCCGCGCTGCTGATCCTCGCCGGGTTGCTGCTGTGGTTCCGCGAGCCCTTGTCGGAGCGGCTGTGGCCGGAAACCCGCGCCCAGCAGCTGCGCGCCGATGCCGCGCTCGCGCTGCAGCGCGGGCACCTCAGCGCGGCCGACGGCAGCGGTGCACGCGAGTTGTACGAGGCCGCGTTGGCGCTCGACCCGGATCGGCTGGAGACTCGCGCCGGACTGGCCCAGGTCGGCCAGGCCGCGCTGGAACGCGCGCGCGTCGCCATCGCCGAAAACCGCCATGCCGACGCCGAGGAGGCTCTGGCACTGGCTCGCCAGTTGACCGTGCCGGCGGCGCAGGCGGACGCGCTGGCGGCGCAATTGCGCGATCGTCAAGTCGACGCGGCCGGCATCAACCGACTGCTCGCTTTCGCAGCCGCCGCGCGCGAAGCGGGGCGGCTCGACGGGTCCGACAACGCCGCGCTGCCGCTGTACCAGCGGGTACTGACGCTGCAGCCGCATCACACCGAGGGGCTGGAAGGGCGCGAAGACACCCTGTCCGACCTGCTGCAGCAGGCGCGGCGCACACTGGCGCGCGGTGACTTGGTCGTCGCGGCGCTGGCGGTGGAGCGGGTACAGCGCGCCGATTCGGGACACGTCGAGCTGCCCGATGTGCTGGCCGAGCTGGCCAGCGCGATCGAACAGCGCCGCCGCGACGCCGACGCGGCACTTGAGCGCGATCGCCTGCCCAACGCGCTGGAAGGCTATCGCCAGGTGCTCGGCGCCGATCCCGACGACGCCGGTGCGGTGCAGGGACTGATCCGGGTCGGTCGGGCCTACGCCCAGCGCAGCGCGCGGCTGGCCGCCGATTTCCGCTTCGACCAAGCCGAGGCGGCGCTGCGCGAGGCACGCGCGGTGGGCGAGTCGACCCGCGCGGTCGCACCTGACATCGCCCCGGCCATTTCCGCGGCGATCGCCGCGGGTGAAAGCAACCTGGCACGGGCGCGACAATCCCAGGCGCGGCTGGGACGCGCCGATGCCGGGCCGGGGCGGGCCGCCGAGCGCAGCGCGCGGCTGCAAGCGCTGCTGGCCGATGCCGACGCCGCCGAAGCGCGTGGCGACCTGCTGTCGCCCCCGGGCGACAGTGCGTTCGACAAGCTGCGCGCCGCCCGCGCACTCGCACCACGGGATCCGGCGGTGCAGGCCGCCGCGGCACGGCTGTTGCCGAGTGCGCAGGGCTGCTTCGAGGATGAACTGCGTCGCAATCGGCTGACCGGCGCCGGTGCCTGCCTCGACGCACGCGTGGCGCTCGGCGATCATCCCGCGGCCGTGCGAGGCGCCCGACAACGGCTGGCGCAGCGCTGGATCGCGATCGGCGAGCAGCGTCTGGGCGCGGGCGAAGTGGCCGCCGCGAGCGCGGCGGTGGCATCGGCGCGCGCGCTCGATTCGACCGTGGCCGGGCTCGACGCCCTGGCCGAGCGGGTGCGCGCCGCATCGGCCGCCGCCGATTGAGTCACGTAGAGCCGAGCTCGCTCGGCGGCTCTTGCGGCGCCGGGTCAGCGGAGCAAGCTCCGCCTCTACGCGCGGCTCACGCACCGCTCCTGCAGAACGGCGGCCCCCGTAGAGCCGAGCTTGCTCGGCTGCTCTTGCGGCGACCGGTCAGCGGAGCAAACTCCGCTCTACGCGCAGGCGACCGCAGCGGAGCAAGCTCCGCTCTACGCTTGCGGCTCTCCGAGCAACACCCGCCGTACCACGCTGCGTCCGGCGTCGAGCGAGAAGTGCCGTTCGACGTTGGCCCGGCCGCTGGCGGCCAGGCGCTGCCATAGCGCGGGATCTCGGTAGCCGCGCAGCAGGGCATCGGCAAAGCCTTGGGCATCGTCGGCGACCAGCACGTCCTCGTCCTCGCGCAGGTGCATGCCCTCGACCGCGCAGCGCGTGGCGACCACCGGCTGGCCGTGCGCCATGCTCAGGTTGACCTTGCCCTTGACCCCGGCCCCGAAGCGCAGCGGCGCCACCGCCAGCCGCGCACCGTCCAGGTGCGGACCGAGGTCGGGCACGTGGCCGTGGATCACCACGCCGGGTCGGCGGGCGAGGGCGGCGATCTGCGCCGGCACGTCGCCGCCGATGCAGTGGAAGCGCATCGCCGGTTCGCGAGCGAGCACCCGCGGCCACACCTGATCGACGAACCAGCGCACCGCATCGACGTTCGGCGGATGGCGGAAACCGCCGACGAACACCACGTCGCGGCGCGCCTCGAAGCCCGGCCCGGCAGCGGCCACGCGATGCAGGTTCGACAGCACCGCGACCTGTGCGCCGGGCGCGTCGCTGGCCAGCAATTCGCGCTCGACCTCGCTGACCACCAGCGTCGTGTCGCTGCCCGCGATCACCTGGAGTTCGAGCGCGCGGGTACGCTCGGCCGCCCGCGCCAGCGCCGCATCGCCGGCCAGTTCGGCGCCGCGACGCTCGCGCAGGTAGTGCAGGTCGATCGTGTCGAAGACCAGCCGCGCCTGCGGTGCATGCCGGCGCAGCAGCGGCAGCAGCTCCCGCATGACGTAGTGGCGGCACACCAGCACCGTATCGAAACGCGCCCCGTGCGCGCGCAGCCACGCCGGCAGGGGCCGCGCGAATGGCGCGTACCACACCTCCACCCCGAGTTGCTGCAGCGCTTCGGTATGGCGCCCGGCATGGTCGCGGTCGGCCGGCATGAACACGACGTGCGCGCCCTCCTCGCGCAGCAGCCGCATCAGGTTGACCAGCCGCAGCGAGCCCGAGTCGCGATCCGGTTGCGGGGTCAGCGCATCGACGATCAGCACACAGCGACGGCCGCGCCCGAGCGCGGCCCGGTCCGCAGGCGTGTCGCTGCCGGGCTGGTGCGACAGCGCTTCGCGCCATTTCTCCGCGAACACGGCCTGGTTGCGGCGCTGGTAGGCCTTGGTCCCCGCGGCCGGATCGGTGCCGGCGGTCGAGCCTTCCTCGTGCACGACCCGCGCGGCGGGCTGGTACCGCACCGCCAGTCCGCAAGCGCGCACCGCCATGGCCAGGTCGGTGTCTTCGTAATAGGCCGGCGAGAAGCGCGGGTCGAACCCGCCGAGGCGCCCGAAAAGCGCGCGTGGGATCGCGATGGCGGCGCCGGAGCAGTAGTCGGCGTCGCGGACGAAGGCGTAGCGCGGATCGGTCGGCGCGCCGAAGCGGCCGTAATTGAAGCCCGCGCCATCGGCGAACACCAGCCCGCCAGCCTCCTGCAGGCGCCCGTCCGGGTACAGCAGCTGCGCTCCGGCCAGCCCGGTGCCGGGGTGCTCCTCGAACGTCGCCAGCAATGCGTCCAGCCAGCCCGGTTGCGGCACCGTGTCGTTGTTGAGGAACACCAGGTACTCCCCGCGCGCGAGCGCCGCGCCGTCGTTGCAGGCGGCGATGAACCCGCCGTTGGCGGCGCGCCGGTGATAGCGCAGGCCGTCGATGCGCGGCAGCAGGGCGGCGCTCTGGTCGGTCGAGCCGTCGTCGATCACGATCAGCTCGACCGCGACCCGCGGCGGGTGCGCGGCGAGCGCGCGCAGGCAAGCCAGGGTGCGGGCGAACTGGCCGTAGACCGGGATCACCACGCTGGCGCGCGGCGCATCGCTCGCGGGCACCGCGAAGGCGGCAAACGGCGCCGCATCGGGCAGCGCATCCGGCAAGTACAGGGACGCGCGCTGCGCCGCCGGCACCCGCTGGAACTGCTTCAGCACGCGCTGCCAGGAGGCCGCCGCGCCGCGCGTGCGCAGGCTGGCCACGCCGCGCCGGAACAGGCCCGTCCCCCGGTCGAGAAGGAACCGAAGATCGGTCCACGACATCGGCATGCTGCAGAGACTCCTGTCTTGATGAACTTGGTTGAATGAACGAGTGTCGTGGCGGCGGCGGAGGCGTGCGCCGGCTGCGTTAGACTCGTGTTTGCGGGGGCGCAGCCCTGTCATTGTCCCATGCCGTGGCTCGAACCGATTACGACAAAGCCGCCAAGTCCAACAGGCGCGGCGGCCAGCGCGCCTCCGACGGCAAGGCGCCGCAGTGGCGCTGGCGACTGGTGACCTGGGCCCTGGCCGCAATCGGGCTGGGGCTGGGCTTCCTGATTCCCTACACGCTGTATCTCAACGCCGAGGTCGGCGAGCGTTTCGGCCAGTTGCAGTGGCAGATCCCGACCCGGGTCTACGCGCGACCGCTGGAGCTGGCCCCGGGCCTGGCGCTGGACGCCGCGACGCTCAAGACCGAACTCGATGCGGCCGCCTACCACGAAGGCGACGGCCGCCGCGAAGGCAGCTATGCGCAAGACGGGAATCGCTGGCTGATCTCCAGCCGCGGCTTCAACGATGTCGACGGGCCGGTCGCGCCGCGCCGGCTCGAAGTGGTGCTGTCGGGTGGACGGGTCAGCGCGCTGCGCGATGCGCGCAGCGAGCAGGCGCTGGATTCGGCGCGGCTCGATCCGGCCCGCATCGCCACGCTGTATGGCCAGAAGCAGGAAGAGCGCCGGCTGGTCCGCATCGGGGAGGTGCCGGAGCTGCTGGTGACCGGCCTGCAGGCGGTCGAGGACCGCGGTTTCGGCACGCACCACGGCATCGACCTGGGCGGCATGCTGCGCGCGGCCTGGGTCAACCTGCGCTCGGGCGAGGCGCGGCAGGGCGCCAGCACGTTGACCCAGCAGCTGGCACGCAGTGGATTGCTCGGCATCGGCCGGGAGCAGACCTTCGCCCGCAAGGGCAAGGAGATCCTCTACGCGCTGCTGATCGAGGCGCACTATGACAAGCAGGTGATCCTGGAGGCCTACCTCAACCAGGTCTATCTCGGCCAGCGCGGTGCGCAGGCCATCCGCGGGGTCGCCGCCGGCGCGGAATTCTGGTTCGGCCGCGACCTGTCGGACCTGAGCACCGAACAGATCGCGCTGCTGATCGGCATCGTGCGCGGGCCGTCGTACTACGACCCGCGGCGCAATCCCGAAAACGCCACGCAACGGCGTAATTTCGCCCTCGGCGAGATGCACGAGACCGGGCTGATCGAGGAGGCCGAATACCGGCGTGCGCTGAGCGCTCCGCTCGGGGTCACCCCTAGTCCCGGCAGCACCGCGGCCAACCGCTTTCCGGCCTATGTCGACCTGATCCGCCGGCAACTCGCGCGCGAGTACCCGGCCGACGCGCTCGCCGGTGCCGGCCTGGCGGTGATGAGCGGCATGGCACCGTCGGCCCAAGCCCAGGCCGAGGGCGCGGTCAGGCGCACGCTGGAGAGCCTGGACGGCAAGGACCGCCCGCCGCTGCAGGCCGGCGTGGTGGTGACCGACGTGCACAACGGCGAGGTGCTCGCGGTGGTCGGCGGCCGCAACTTCGCCCAGCACGGCTTCAACCGCGCGGTCGAGGCCCGACGCCCGGTCGGCTCGCTGCTCAAGCCGTTCGTCAGCCTGCTGGCGCTGGCGCAGCCGGGGCAGTGGTCGCTCGCCAGTTGGGTCGATGACTCACCGGTCACCGTGACCCTGGGCCGCGGCAGGACCTGGAGCCCGGGCAATTCCGACGGCCGCAGCCACGGCAGCGTGCGCCTGATCGACGCGCTGGCGCTGTCCTACAACCAGGCCACGGTGCGCATCGGCATGCAGGTCGCGCCGGAGCGGCTGGCCGACCTGATCCGCGTGCTGGCCGGCATCCAGGCCGAGCCGAACCCGGCGCTGATCCTCGGCTCGCTCGACCAGAGCCCCTACGCGATGGCGCAGCTCTACCAGTTCCTCGCATCCGGCGGCGAGATCCAGCCGCTGCACGCGGTGCGCGGGGTGATCGACGCCAATGGCCGCACCCTCAACCGCTACGACAAGGAGCCGGCCCCGGCGCAGGAGGGCGACGCGATTGCCGCGCGGCTGATCACCATCGCCTTGCAGCACGCGGTATCGGGCGGCACCGGACGGCGGCTGGTGGCCGATGGCCTGGGGCGGCTGTCGCCGGCCGGCAAGACCGGCACCAGCAACGACGGCCGCGACAGCTGGTTTGCCGGCTGGACCGGCGACCACCTGGCGGTAGTCTGGGTCGGCAACGACCAGAACGAATCGACCGGCCTGTACGGCGCCAGCGGTGCGATGCGGGTGTGGTCGAACCTGTTCCTGCGGCTGCCGAGCGCACCGCTGGAGGTCGGCGACGCCGGGCTGGACTGGCGCTGGGTGGTCGGTGACACCGCCAGCGACGCCGGTTGCGCCGGCGCGCGGCGGTTCCCGTTTGTCGCCGGGTTCGCGCCGCCGTATGCGCCGTGCCCGCTGCCCCAAGCGGAACCGGAAGAGGACGGCGGCTGGCGCGAATGGTTCGGCTTCGGGCGCGACCGCGAGCGGACGCCGCCGCAAGCCGAACGTGCTCCCGCGGAGACCCCATGAACACCTCGCGTATCGCACCCCGCCTGGCCTGTGCCGCGCTGGCCCTGATCCTCGGCGCATGCGTCTCGACCGCGCCGGTGGCGCCGGTGGTGTCGCCCGATTTCGATGCCGCCGCCGCGATCGGCGCGATCCGCGCGGCCGGCGCCGCCGATGCCGACGAACTCCAGGTCCAGCCGCTGCGCGACCCGCAGGTCGAGGACCTGCGCGAACAGGCCGCGGCGCTCGAAGCACAAGGCGCCCATCGCGCCGCGGCCGACCGCCTCGACCAGGCCCTGGCCATCAATCCCGATGATCCGGCCTTGCTGCAGGAGCGCGCCGAAGCGGCGCTGCTGCTGCGCGAGATCGACGATGCCGAGCGGCTGGCGCTGCAGGCATTCGAGCTCGGCTCGCAAGTGGGGCCGCTGTGCCGGCGGCACTGGGAAACCGTGGCGCAGGTGCGCGCCGCGCGCCCGCCAGCGGTGGCTGATGCGTCGACGCCGCAGGCTGCGCCAGCCAGCCCGGCGGAGGCCCGCGCCCGCCGCGATGCCTGCACCGTCGCCCCGCCTGCGCGCTTCTGACCGCACGGCAGCGATCACCATGGGCAACAGCCGCCTCAGCGAGGCCTCGCGCGCCGCCCTGAGCGACGGCGGCGACCTGGCGCGCAACATCGCCGCGTTCGCCCCGCGCATCGCCCAGCAGGATCTGGCCGCGGCGATCGCCGATGCCTTCGACCGCCGCGGCACGCTGATCGCCGAGGCCGGCACCGGCACCGGCAAGACTTTCGCCTACCTGGTGCCGGCGATCCTGTCGGGCCTCAAAACCATCGTCTCCACCGGCACCCGCGCGCTGCAGGACCAGCTCTACCACCGCGACCTGCCGCGCGTGCGCGACGCGCTCGGGGTCGGTTTCAAGACCGCGCTGCTCAAGGGCCGGGCGAACTATTTGTGCCATTACCGCGTTGCCCAAGCCAAGGGTGAGCCCAAGTTCCACAGCCGCGAGATGGCCGCGCAGTTCCAGCGCATCGTCGCCTGGGGCGGGCGCACGCGGATGGGCGATCTGGCGGAGCTGGAGGCGCTGCCGGAGGACTCACCGCTGCTGCCGATGGTCACCAGCACCGCCGAGAACTGCCTCGGCAGCGAGTGCCCGTTCTTCTCGGACTGCTTCGTGGTGCAGGCGCGCCAGCGCGCCCAGGCCGCCGACGTGGTGGTAGTCAACCACCACCTGCTGCTGGCCGACCTGGCGCTCAAGCAGGAAGGCTTCGGCGAGATCCTGCCGGGCGCGCAGGCGTTCGTGGTCGACGAGGCCCACCAGTTGCCGGAGCTGGCCGCGCAGTTCTTCGGCGAGGCGCTGAGCGCACGGCCGCTGGTCGAGCTGGCGCGCGATTCGCTGGCCGAATGCAAGGAGGTGGCCGGCGCGCTCGCGGCGGTGCAGGTCCCGGCGCGCGCGCTGGAACACCAGGTGCGTGCGCTGCGGGCGGCGATGGACGAGCTACCGGTGCGCGGCACCCGGCGCCGTGCGGGCGAGCTGGCCGCGGTCGAAGAAGCCTTCGATGCACTGGCCGCGGCGCTGCGGCAATTACAGGAGACGCTGGCGCCGCTGCGCGAGGCGGCGCCGGGCCTGGACGGCTGCCACGCACGCGCGCGCGAGTTCGAGGCGCGGTTGCAGCGTTGGCGTGGGTGCGAGCCGGGACCGGAGACCAGGGACCGGGGGCCGGCAATCGCCGCGTCGGGTGGTGCGTCGCCATCCGCGGCCGGCGTGCCTTCCGTTTCGGGACGCGAAGCACCACCCGACGCAGTGCTCGCCGGTTCCGGGTCCCCGGCCCCCGGTCCCGATGAAGGTGGCGCCGGCGCGGGCGAGTCCCTCTGCGATGAACCGGCTACAGGCACTGCTGACGTCGACAGCGCTAGCGTGCTCTGGTACGAGCTCACCGCCCGCGGCTTCCGCCTGAGCCGCACGCCGCTCGACGTCGCCGGCCCGCTGGCCGATCACCGCGAGAAATCGCACGCGGCGTGGGTGTTCACCTCGGCGACGCTCGCCGTCGGTGGGCGCTTCGAGCATTACGCGACCAAGCTCGGCCTGCGCGAGCCGGCCACGTTGCTGGCACCCAGCCCGTTCGACTGGCCGCGGCAGGCCTTGTGCTACCTCCCGCCGGGCCTGCCGGAGCCGGCTGCGCGCGGCTACAACGAGGCGCTGGTTACGGCGTTGCAGCCGGTGCTGGAAGCCTCCGGCGGCCGCGCATTCGTGCTGTTCGCCTCGCACCGCGCGCTGCGCGATGCCGCCGGATTGCTGCGTGGTGGTCCCTGGCCGCTGTTCGTGCAGGGCGAGGCGCCGCGGCCGGTGCTGCTCGAGCGCTTCCGCGCGTCCGGCAACGGCGTGCTGCTGGGCGCGGCGAGTTTTCGCGAGGGCGTCGATGTCGCCGGCGATGCGCTCAGCGTGGTGGTGATCGACAAGCTGCCGTTCGCCGCGCCGGATGATCCGGTGTTCGAGGCCCGGCTGGAGGCGATCCGCCGCAGCGGCGGCAATCCTTTCCGCGACGAGCAATTGCCGCAGGCGGTGATCGCGCTCAAGCAGGGCGCCGGCCGCCTGATCCGCAGCGAAACCGACCGCGGCGTGCTGGTGCTATGCGATCCGCGGCTGTCGACCAAGAGCTACGGCCGGATATTCATGGAATCATTGCCGCCGCTGCCCAAGACCCGCGCGGTGGCTGACGTGGAGGCGTTCTTTGCAGCGGCCGCCGTTGCGGACCCGGTCTCCGGACTGTCGTCCTGAGCGCAGCGAAGGATCTGCTCCCGCCTTCAACTCGGCCTGCGCCGCTCAGGACCAGGCTGGTTTAGCCTTTCCCGAGTCCCGAGTCCCGAGTCCCGAGTCCCGAGTCCCGAGTCCCGAGTCCCGAGTCCTATCCCGTCCCGTCCCGTCCCGTCCGCCAACCGATCCTTCCGCCGATGAAACTGCTCGCGTTCGAACTTGCCACCGAAGCCTGCTCGGTCGCGCTGTGGCTCGATGGCGAGGTGCGCGAGCGCTTCGAGATCGCACCGCGCCGCCACGCCGAACTGGCGCTGCCGTGGGCCGGGCAGTTGCTGGCCGAAGCCGGCATCGGCAAAAGGCAACTTGATGCGGTCGCCGTCGGCCGCGGCCCCGGTGCCTTCACCGGCGTGCGGCTGGCGATCGCGGTGGCGCAAGGCATCGCGCTGGCGCTCGACAAACCCGTGGTGCCAGTCTCCACGCTGGCCGCGCTCGCCACGTCGTGCCAGTTTGCGGCGGCGGGAGAAGCCGGAGCAGAGCATCGCGTCCTCACCGCGATCGACGCGCGCATGGGCGAGGTCTACCACGGTGCGTTCACAGTGCGCGACGGCAGCGCCGCGGCAATCGGCGAGGAAGGCATCCACGCCCCGGACGTCGTGCCGGTAGCGAGTGAAGATGACTGGCACGGCCTCGGCACCGGTTTCGCCGCGGCCGACGGGTTGCTGCGGCGGCGCTGCGAACATTTCGCCTCGATCGAGGCCAATGCACTGCCGCACGCAGCCGCTGTCGCCCGCCTGGGCGCGGCGGCGTTCGCCCACGGCACCGCGGTGGCGCCCGATCGGATCGAACCGGCGTACCTGCGCAACCAGGTCGCGCTGACGCTCGAGGAACAGCGGGTACTGCGTTCGCGTCGTTAGCGCGGTACGTACTGAAGAATCGCTCCGCGCTGATGTGCGATGGCCTGCCGCCACCGCGGCGGCGCCTCCACACGCGACCTGCACCATACGGTCACGTCGGCTTATCGTGGGTCCGTGCAGCCTGATCGAAGGGGAACCAACCTTCAGGAGAACATCATGCACACCAAGAAAACTTTGACCCTGCTTGCATCGGCGTTGCTGCTCGCCTCGACCTCCCATTCGATGGCGCAAGGGCGCAGCGAGGAGCGCGGCGCGCAGGGCCGCATGAATCCGGCGCAAGTCGAGCAGATGACGCAGGGCTGGCCGGAGCCGTCGCGCAAGGCGATCGAATTCATGACCGACACCTACGGTCCGCCGGCCGCAGTCACCGCCGACACCGCGATCTGGGGCGAGACCGGGCCGTGGAAGCGCACCGTCGTCTACCGCAACGAAGTGCAGCACGACTTCCCGATGCCGCACACCGACGTGCTGCAGCAGTGGGTCGATTTCGAGGCGCCGCTGGACAAGTACGATGAGCTGGCGCAATTCGATGGCAGCGTAGTGGTCGAGCGTACGACCGGCGAAGCCTCGGCACGTTGCGACAAGGAAGCCGCCAATTTCCTGGCCTTGAACCTGGCCCACGACGTCGCCAACGGCGAGCACTCGGTCGAGGAGGCGCGCATGGAATACGGTCGACAGATCAAGGCGATGAAGGCGAACCAGCCGGCGCCGCTGACCGAGCGCCTGACCTTCGATATGAACAATACGAACGATCCGGGCGAGGCGCTGCCGGGCATGTAGTTGGAGTGCCGTCCGCTGGCGGGCGGTAGCCGAGGACGCGGTGCCCGGCCCTGTCGCGCCGACTACTCGTCGACCAGCTCGCCACCGGCCAGGAAGCTCCAGGTCCGGGTCACGTGCAGGATGTCCGGATCGTCCTGGGTCTTGGGCAGCGGCGGGTAGGGCTCGGCCAGCCGCGCGATGCGCAGCGCCGAGGCGTCCAGCAGCGCGATCCCGCTGGAACGCACGATCTGCGCGGTCTCGACACTGCCGTCGCGGCGGATCGCCACGCTGATGACGACCTGCCCGGCGAGCCGCCGCCGGCGGGCCTCGTCGGGATAGTTGAGGTTGCCGACGCGCTCGACCCGGGTCACCCAGTCGCGCAGGTACGCGGCCCACGCGTACTCCTGGGTGCTGGCCGAGACGAACTTGCGCTTGGGCCGCTTGGCGTATTGCTCCGAGCGCAGGTGGATTTCGGCGGCCAGCCGCGCCATCGCCATGTCGCGCTCGATCTTCTCGCGGCCCGGCGGCAGGGGCTGCTCGCTCGGGGTGGGCGTGGCCTGGGGCGTCGGCGTAAGCGCCTCGCCGCGCGTGCTGCTGATAACGCGTGCCTGCGGCGGCGGTTGCGGCACAGGTGACTGCGCGCGCAGCGGTCGCGGCGCAATGCCGGTCTCGGCCTGCGGCGCGGGCCCCGATTGCGGCGAGCGCGGCCGCCTGCTCTGGTCGTGCTCGCCGCCGCCCTGGTTGCTGGCCTGGGCGAGAAAGTCCGCCTGCTGCTGGGTGAGCGGACTCTGCGTCTGGGTCAGGATCACGTCCAGCGTCGGCATCACCGGCGCGGCGCTGTCCAGCGCAAACCCGACCCCGAGCAACAGCACGCCGTGCACCAGCAAGGACAGCACCAGGGTGGCGGTCAGTCGCTGGTTTTCGCCGATGGCTGGGGGCGCCGCGGCCGCGTTCATGCGCGCGCGTCGGGACCCGGAAAAGCGGATTCGTGGTGATCCGGTCGCATCGCATCCGGCGGCAGGTCCTGCGCTTGCTCTTGCTCTTTCCCCGGTCCCCGGTCCCCGGTCCCCGGTCCCGGATGCCGCGCCTCGATCGCGTCAAACAACACCCCGGCGATATTCAGCCCGAACTGCGCATCGAGTTCGCGGATGCAGGTCGGGCTGGTGACGTTGACCTCGGTCAGGTAGTCGCCGATCACGTCCAGGCCGACAAACACCATGCCGCGGCGTTTCATCTCCGGGCCGACCTGCGCGGCGATCCAGCGGTCGCGCTCGCTCAGCGGGCGGCCTTCGCCACGGCCGCCGGTGGCCAGGTTGCCGCGGAACTCGTCGCCCTGTGGGATACGCGCCAGGCAGTAGTCCACCGGTTCACCGTCGATCAGCAGGATGCGTTTGTCGCCGGTGGTGATCTCCGGGATGTAGCGCTGCGCCATCGCCAGGCCGTGACCGCCATTGGTCAGCGTCTCCAGGATCACGTTGAGGTTGGCTTCGCCCCGGCTGGCGCGGAAGATCGAACGCCCGCCCATGCCGTCCAGCGGCTTGAGCACCGCCTGCCCGTGGTCGGCGACAAAGGCCTTGAGCGTGGCGATGTCCCGGGTGACCACGGTCGGCGGGCAGCACTGCGGAAACAGCAGCGCGGCCAGTTTCTCGTTGTAGTCGCGCAATCCCTGCGGGTCGTTGACCACCCGCGCGCCAGCCTGCTGGGCGATGCCGAGGATCTGGGTGTCGTGGATGTATTCGGCGTCGACCGGGGGGTCCTTGCGCATCAGCACGATGTGGTCGCGACCGAGCGCGACCTGCGCGACTACTTCCGGCTGCGCGTCGACGAGGCCGCGGTCGCCGTGCGTTCGCTCGTGGAGGAGGGCGCGCTGCAGCGGGTCGAGGTGCCGGGCTGGCGGCAGCCGGCGTACCTGCACCCGGGCGCCCGGGTGC
>JAHWKC010000001.1 GCA_019348095.1 Pseudomonadota bacterium
CGGGCGCCCGGCAACGAGAGGACGACGTCCGCTTCCCCCGCGGGCGCCCGCCGCAGCCGACCGCTCGCCTCCAGCACGTCCAGCGCCTCGGCCAGGAAGGGCGTCGCCGTTCCCGGCACGTGCACCCGGGGCGGCAGCCGCACCCTGGCCGCGAACCAGCGCCGATCGTCAGCCCGGAGGGCGTCGGGATCGGTCTCCACGTACCCTTCGATCCATCCGGCGGGGAAGGGTCCGAACGGCAGCACGGCGGTGGCCCCCGGCGGAGCCGCGCCGGCGGCGCGGATGCGGTCGCTGATGTCGTGCGCGTGCACCACCACGCCCTCGACCTCTTCGCCGGGCTGGTGCGGAACGTAGTGCACGTCGAAATGGTGGGCCATGCCGGCGCGGTGGAAGGTAGCGGGGAAGCGCACCGTCTCGCCCGCGAACGCCCGGTCCAGGTAGGGCGCGATGACCTTTAGCATCTCCGGCTCGTGCACCGCTGACAGCTTGGCGCCCTGGATGCCCTTGCCCGGATACCACTCCTCGTACAGGCTGTTGAACAGGCGGTAGCGCCGGCCGCGGTCGAGATAGCCGATGAAGGCCGGGATGCGGTCGATGATCGAACGCATCAGCAGGCGCTGGGTGCGCAGCGTGCTGTCGATGCGCTTGCGCTCGGTGACGTCCACGGCAAGCAGCGCGACCTCGTCCTCGGCCACCACCACGGCGGTCAACAGCAGCCAGGCGCTGCTGCCGTCGGGCCGCAGCACCTGCACTTCGCGCGGCCCGTAGCCGCCGGCGCGCTGCAGGGTCTGGCGCAGCCCCATCGGCGAGGAGGCATCCGGCAGCCGGTCCCAGTGCAGGGCCTGGTCGAGGTCGGCCTCGCCCAGCAGCATGCGCCGGAAGGCGCGGTTGCCGAGCCAGCGCTGGCCGGCGAGGTCGGTGAAGCAGATGCCCCACAGGTCGGTCTCGAACACGGCGCGAAGTTTTCGTTCGCTCAGCGCCAGGGCAGCCTCGTGCTGGTCTGAACGCCGGCGAATGAACAGCAGCCGCCCCAGCGCGTCCTTGGAGGAGCTGCGCAGGCGGATGCTGGTGACTGCCAGCGAACCGATGGCGGGCAGCGGCGCGTCGATCACCACCGTCGCCAAGTGCGTCCCGCCGCCTGCATCCGGATCGGGCTGGTCGAATGCTGCCGCGTCCAGGCCGGGCACCAGTTCGGCGATCGCGCGCCCTTGCGCGTGGCGGGCCGACACCCCGAGCAGGTGCTCGGCAGCGGGATTGAAGTAGCGCACGCGTTCGGCGTCGTCGATCGCGATCACGCCATCATCGATCCCACGCAGCACCGTGGTCAGGTGCGCCTGCCGTTCGATCGCGACCCGGCGCTGCTCGCGCGACTGCGAAATCAGCAGCACCACCAGGCTGGCGATGACGGTGAACACCACGATCCAGGGCGGATCGCTGTCGAGGCCGGCCTGCGGTACCAGCCACGCCACCGCCAGCACCGCAACGATCGCGGCGAACCCGCCACGCCGTCCGGCGAGCACCGCCGCGGCGATCACCGCCAGATAGCACACGCTCATCGGCAGCACGCCGCCGGCGTTGCGGCCGTAGTAGGCGTAAAGCGAAGCGGCGATCGCGACCAGGATCAGGGCGACGACGATGTCCCTGAGCCATAGCCATGACGCGGCCGCGCGCTCGTTCATCGGTGTGGCGAGGGATCACCGGGGCGGGCGCTTGGGTGGGCGCCGGAGGGCCGTTCGCCCGGAGCGCCGCCATCGGCATGCCCGTCGCGGCCGGGCTGAGCGCTCAACAGCGCCGCCGCGCGACGGCAGGCACCCTCCACGCGATCGATGTTGACCCTCGCCTGGTCGGGCTGGCCTGCCTCGAGCAATGATCTGGCCGCCGCGGCGGCCATCGTCGCGGTGTTGACCTCGTTGCGCAGCCGGTGCACCCATTGCGAGAAGCCGGCATCCGGAGCCGTCGAACCGCCCATCACCCCTCCGCCGTCGGCGCGTTGCCGCGCAACCTCGCCAACTGGTTGTGGATGGTGCGCACGCTGACCCCCAGCGCTTCGGCGGTCCGGGTGCGGTCGTTGTCGAAATGGGCCAGCGTCTTGAGCAGCATCTCGCGCTCGATCTCGGCATAGCTGGTGCCGACGGTGAACGAGACCGTGGTCGCGTCGTGATGCACCGGAGCACTACGGCGATAACCCGTCGTCACCTTGATCTCATGCCCGCTGCTGACCAGGAACGCACGCTGGATGGCGCTGCGCAACTCGCGCACGTTGCCCGGCCAACGGTGCTCCAGCAGCACCCGGTCGGTGCCCGGCGCGAAGCGCTTCTCGACCTGGTAGTGGGCGTTGAGCCGGTCGAGGAAGAACTGCGCCAGCAGCACCACGTCGCGGCCCCTCGAGCGCAGTGGCGGCAACTCGACGTGGAAGTCGGCCAACCGGTAGAACAGGTCATCGCGCAGTGCACCGGCCTCGACCGCGGCCATCGGCTCGCGGTTGGTTGCCGCAACCACGCGCACGTCGGTGTCGATGCCCTCGCTGCCGCCAACCCGGGTCACTGTCCCGGTCTCCAGCACGCGCAGCAGGTAGACCTGCAGCGACGGCGGCATCTCGGTGATCTCGTCGAGGAACAACGTGCCGTGGTTGGCCTGCTCGAAGAACCCGACGTGTCGGGTGGCCGCACCGGTGAAGCTGCCACGCTCGTGGCCGAACAGATGACTGGCGAGCAGGTCCGGCGCGATTGCACCGCAGTTGACCGCCACAAAGGGGCCGCGCCGCCCGCTCTGCTCATGCACCGCACGCGCGACGAGCTCCTTGCCGGTGCCGCTTTCGCCGGAGATGAGCACCGTCACCTGGGTCGGCGCGACCCGGCCCAGTTCCTGGTGCAGGCGCTGGATGGCGCCGCACTCGCCGATCATGCCGGCCCGCTCCACCGGCACCCGGATCGTCTGCGTGCGCGCCGCGGCCTGCGCAAGCAAGGCCTCGAACTGCTCCGGGCACAGCGGCTTGATCAGGTAGTCGACCACCGGCAGCGAGACCGCCTTGGCGGCCGACTCGACCGAGGGCTGGCCGGTCACGACCGCGATCTGGCCGTGCTGGAGCAGGTCAAGGTCATCGAGCAGGTCGAAACCGCTGCCGTCGGGCAGGGTCAGATCGAGCAACATCAGGTCGAGGGCGGGCAGGTGCGTGAAGCGCCGCGACTGTTCCAGGCTGTGCGCCATGTACGGGGTGAACCCGCGCGCGCGCGCGAAATCGGCAGCCGCCTGTGCGAAGTCGTGATCGTCATCGACGATCAGCAGAGTCGGACTGTGCTGCGGCATTCGATCCCTTCCCATCGGTATTCATCCGAGTAGGCGAGGCTAGGCGGCGTCGGGTTAATAACGTGTCGTTGCCAACGCTGAACGCTCCGGATTCGGGAAATCGCTGCACTTCCGTGAAGAATTTTCGACCGCGCTGGCCGCAGCGGACCCATGCGTGCCGTGCTGCTGACGGGAACGATTCTTGCGCCACTCCCGCCGGGTCGGCTGCCCGTCACGTTGGCTGTTTCCAACGGGCTGCACGCCCTGCTCCTCCCCCCGAACCCGGAGATCCCATGAAAAAGTTCAGTACCTGTCTGGCCGTCGGTGGCGTGCTCGCCGCCAGCGTGGTCGGCGCCTTGATGCTGGCTTCCCCCGCCCCGACCACGCGGGCGCGCCGCCAGTCGCGGCGGCCCGATCTCGCATTCCATGCCAGGGCGTTGCGCGCCGGGGTGGCGGCGGTCGCCGCGAGCCGGCTGGCGCAGGAGCGCTCGGACGACGACGAACTGCGGCGCCTGGCCGAGCGCATCGAGCAGGATCACATCGCGTCCAATGCCGCCTTGGCCGAAGCCAGCGGCCTGCCGTCGAGTGAGCCGGGGCTGGCCCACCAGATCCGGCTCGACCGGCTCGAGCGCCTGTCGAGCGCTACCTTCGACCGCGCTTGGCTGGAGCACATGCACCGTGACCACGCGCAGTCGATCGCGCTTTACCAGCGGGCTGGACGCACTGCCACCGAGGCGCAGACCCGCGCCCACGTCGAGGAGACACTTGGCATGCTGCGTGAGCATGCCGAGCAGATCGATGCCCTGCTGACGACGATGCTAACAACGCCCGAACTATTTCCAGAGCACGAACTTGGCCAGACCGACGCGGACGAAACGAGCCCGCAAGCGGGCACCTTGGCGCACTAGTCCGACCTCCACGCGACGCGGCGACACAGGGCGCCGCGTCCACGAGTGTCCGGAAAGACCGCTGGCATGAGAGTTGCGAGACCCAGATCGCCTCACTTCCGAGGCGTATCCACAGCTCCGGAGAGCGACCATGCCGAACAACAATCCGCAAGGTGAAAACCAGCACACCAAGCGTGCCGGTGGCAGCAGCCAGAAGCAGGACAGTCAGAGCAGCAGCGGCCGCAATGGATCGCAGGGCAGCAAGCAGGCCAAGAGCGCTGGCAGCAGCAGCAGTTCCAAAAAGCAACAGCGCTGATGTAGCAGTGGCGCGCGCCCTCCCCCCCCGGGGCGCGCGCCTTTTCAGGAAACACTGTGCGCGCCTTTTCCGGAAACACCGGTAGAGCGGCGGGCGCACTTTTTTCCCCGGAAATTTCTTCCGCGGCCGCTCCCGGCGACAGACCGGTCTTTGTGCCGCTGCCGTGGCACGTCCCTTGCGATCCGTTCCCTGACCCCCGGCAAAGGAAGCGCAATGAAGGCCCTGACCTACCAAGGCGCGCACGACGTGCGCGTGGAAACCGTCCCCGACCCTGTCATCCAGTACGAGCAGGACGTGGTGCTGCGGGTGACCGCGACCGCAATCTGCGGATCGGACCTGCACCTGTATCGCGGCAGCATCCCACTGGTGAAGGATGGCGACATCCTCGGCCACGAGTTCATGGGCGTGATCGAGGACGTCGGCCCGGGCGTGACCGGGCTCAGGAAGGGCGACCGCGTGGTGGTCCCGTTCAACATCGCCTGCGGCCAGTGCTTCTTCTGCGAGCGCGAGCTGACCGCCGCCTGCGAGAACTCCAATCCCGACCGCGGCGCGATCCTCAACAAGAAGGACATCCCCTCGGCCGCCGCCATGTTCGGCTACTCCCATCTGTACGGTGGCGTGCCGGGCGGCCAGGCCGAGTTCGTGCGGGTGCCGTACGCCGATACCAACACCCTGAAGCTGCCCGACGGACTCAGCGACGAGCAGGTGCTGTTTTTGTCCGACATCCTGCCCACCGGCTACCAGGCCGCGATCAATGCCGGGATCACCCAGGGCTCGAGCGTGGCGATCTTCGGCGCCGGTCCGGTCGGCTACATGAGTGCGGCCTGCGCACGGCTGCTCGGTGCCGAGCGCATATTCATGGTCGACCACCACCCCTACCGGCTCGATTTCGCCAGGCGAACCTACGGGGTGGAAACGATCGATTTCGACGAGCACGACGACCCGGCACAGCTCATCAACGACGCGACCCAGGGCCGCGGCGTCGACGCGTCGATCGATGCGGTGGGTTTCGAGGCAAAGGGCAGCACGACCGAGACGGTGCTGACCAAGCTCAAAATCGAAGGCAGCAGCGGCAAGGTCCTGCGCCAGGCGATCGCCTGCACGCGACGCGGCGGCACGGTCAGCGTTCCCGGCGTGTATGCCGGATTCATCCACGCGTTCCTGTTTGGCGATGCGTTCGACAAGGGCCTGTCGTTCAAGATGGGCCAGACCCACGTGCTCAAGTACATGCCGGAGCTGTTGGAGCACATTCAGATGGGCAACCTGAAGCCGGAGGTGATCATCTCCCATCGCATGCCGCTGTCGGAAGCGGCGCGCGGCTATGAGATGTTCAACGAAAAGCAGGACGACTGCCGCAAGATCGTGTTGACGCCCCATTGACGGCAGCTGCAGCAAAGACAGCAGCGCTCGGAAACATTGGTCCTGCAGGCAATAAATTCACCGCTCCATCGGCTTTGGCACGCCCTACGAAGGATCTTCTTGTGGCACGCGAATTGCGACATTCCAGTGTCGGCACCCTGCCGGCGAAACCCCACAATCGGAGCACGTCATGGCTAATCAACGCGATCAACAAGGTCAGGGCCGCCAGGGCCAGAACGAACAGCAGCAGGGCCAGGGCCGCCAGGGCCAGAACGAGCAACAGCAGGGCCAGGGCCGCCAGGGCCAGGGCGAGCAACAGCAGGGCCAGGGACGCCAGGGCCAGAGCGACCCATTGCAGGGTCAGGGTATGAATCGAGAAGAAGAACAAAACCGTCAGCAGCGCCGTTAAGAGCCTGCACTGCCGAACGCCTCGGGCCCCCTCCCGGGGCGTTCTTTTATTGCGGTGGCCATCACCGGCGGTGGTCAGGCTTCCAAGACACGCCCCAGAACGGAAGATCACGGCGACGCTGCCGGAAAGGACCTCATGAAGCGGTTCGAGCCCGAAGACCTGTACCGCCACCACACCCTGCAGGCCCTCGACGGCTCGATCCGCCACGACCGCGCAGTGGTCCTGGTGAGCCGCGCACTGCAGCAAGCCGACCGCTATGAATCAATCGTGTGGCGGCTCACGGCCGGCGACGATCCACACCCGCTCACCTCGCCCGCGTTCGACGTCCAGTCGCCAAGGCTGAGCCCTGACGGCAGCACGCTTGCGTTCCTGTCCAGGCGCGATGGCGACAGCACGCAGCTCCACCTGCTCCCGCTCGACGGCGGTGAGGCCACCGCGCTGACCGACGAGCACACCCACAAGATGCGATCAATCCTGGGGTGGTCCCACGATGGCCAGCGGCTGCTCGCCACCGTGAAGGTCGACTGGTGCGAAGACCGCAACGTGCCCGCGCCAGACCCGCCGGCCGATGGCCCGGTAATCGTCAACTTCCTGCCCTACAAGCTCGACGGCAGCGGCTATTCGACCGGTCAGCGAAGCCACCTGTACGCGGTGGATGCCGGCAGCGGCGCACTCACCGCGCTGGTCGAAGGCGACTTCGACGTCAGTGCGGGGTCCTGGTCACCCGACGGCCGCTCGCTGGCGTACACCCGCAAACGCGCCGGCCGGGAGCGCCATCGCAGCGACCTGTGGCTGGCCGATGCCGACGGTGCCAACGCACGACAGGTGACGCACGACCTCGCCTCGGTCCAGGGCGCGGCCTGGTCGCCCGACGGGCGCTGGATCGCATTCGCTGGCAGCGAGTGCGAAGGCGACTCGCTGCTGGGGCTGTGGCTGTTCGATGTTGCCAAAGACTCGCTGGAGCGTCTCGACCGGGAGCTCGAAATCGCCACCGGAAACCCGTTGTGGCACCCCGACGGTGACCGGCTGGCGGTCATCGCCGCACACCGCGGCCTTCAGGAAATCGCCATCGTCGGCGTGCCCGGCGGGCCCAC
Source organism: Pseudomonadota bacterium (assembly GCA_019348095.1). Lineage (GTDB taxonomy): Bacteria > Pseudomonadota > Gammaproteobacteria > Xanthomonadales > Xanthomonadaceae > Novilysobacter_A. Next base: position 7,351 of record JAHWKC010000001.1, read on the forward strand.
CCGGCGCCTGCACGCCGGCTTGCGCCACGTGCTGCAACTGGCACAGCAGCGCGACCGGCTGCTGTTCGGCGTCGCCAGCATGCGCCGACCGTGCGAGGTGCACTCGGCGCGCTGGGACGGCGAGGACGAGCAGCGCCACAGCGCGTTCAACCGCGCCTGGTTTGGCCGCCTCAGCCGTCCGCGCGTGTCCAAGCGCGAGTTCGAGGTGCCCGACGGCAATGGCGGGACAGAAACCATCGAAGCCTGGCTGCTGCTGCCGCCGGAGGAAAGCGCCGGCCCCTACCCGCTGCTGGTCGACATGCACGGCGGCCCGCAGAGCTACACCCTGATCGACTACGCCGCGCACGTGCACTGGTACACCCTGTGCTCGCGCGGCTGGGCGGTGCTGTCGCCGCATGCGGCCGGCTCGGGCAGCTACGGCGGCGAGTTCGCGCGGCGCCTGCGTGGCCACTGGGGCGAGCTCGACCTGCCGCAGTATCTGGCGGTCATCCGGGCGCTGCAGGACGAAGGCCTTGCCGACGAGCGCCTGGCCTGCACCGGCAAATCCTACGGCGGCTTCCTGAGCGCGTGGTCGATCGGCCAGTGCGACGTGTTCAAGGCCGCGGTGGTGTCGGCGCCGGTCAGCAATATCGAATCGCATGCCGGCTCGTCCGACAGCGGCTACTACGTCACCCCTTACGCGATGGACGGTGAGATCAACGAGGTGCGCGAGCGCTACCACGCCTTGTCGCCGGTCGAGTACTGCATCGACGTCGGCGCTGCGACCCTGATCCTGCAGGGCGAGGACGACCAGCGCTGTCCGCTGGGCCAGGCCGAAGAGTTGTTCGCCAACCTGATCCGCTGCTCTAAATCGCCGGTGCAGATGGTGGTCTATCCCGGCGGGAGCCACTCGTTGTCCGGCAGCGGCAAGCCCAGCCACCGGGTCGACTATCACCGCCGGCTGACCGATTGGGTGCAGCGCTGGGCCGCGCAGAAGGCCAACGTTTGATTCCGCCGCAGAGCGTGGCTACGGCATGCAAGCTTCGATCGGCACGGAAGAACGTAGGGTGGGCACGCTTTTCGTGCCCACCGTCGCCGGCCGAGGTGGGCACTAAGAACGTGCCCACCCTACGTCCTAGGCAGCGCTGCCGGCGCTGCGCAGGCTGTCCACGACCGAGTCGAACGAGCCCGGTCGCCCCAGCAGGAATCCCTGCAGCTCGCCGATTCCATGCTGCCGCAGCCAATCCAGCTGCTCCTGCGTCTCCACCCCCTCGGCCACCGTATCCAGGCCGAGTGATTTGGCCAGGCTGATCACCGACTGGCAGATCGAACGGTCGTTGGCGTCCTCGTGCAGGTCGCGCACGAACGAGCGGTCTATTTTCAGGCGCTGTATCGGCAGACGCTTAAGGTAGGCCAGGCTCGAATAACCGGTACCGAAGTCGTCGATCGAGATACTTACCCCCACCGTCGCCAGGCGCTGCATCGTCTCGATCGCGCGTTCGGGATTGGCCATGATCACGCTCTCGGTCAGCTCCAGCTCAAGTGCGCCGGCCGGCAGCGAACCGGCCTGCATCGCGCGCACGACGTCGGCATGCAGGTCCTCGGTGAACTGCGCGGCCGACACATTGACCGCCAGCCGCAGGTGCCCCAGCCCGGCATCGACCAGCATGCGGTGGTGCCGTGCCGCTTCCATCAGCACCCAGCGGCCGATCTCGACGATCAGCCCGCTTTCCTCACACACGGCGATGAACTGACCGGGCGGCAACTCGCCAAACTCGGGGTGCTCCCAGCGCAGCAGTGCCTCAAGCCCCAGCGGCCGCCCCAGGGGCGAGAAGATCGGCTGGAACACCAGGCAGAATTCATCGCGCGCCAGCGCCTCGCGCAGCCGCGAGATCAGGCGCAAGCGCTGCGAGACCTCGCTGTCGAACTCCGGCTGATAGACCACCGCACGATTTCGGCCCTGCCGCTTGGCCTGGTACATCGCCAGGTCGGCGCGGATCAGCAGCGACTCGGCGGTAGTGCCCGACTCGGGATAGATGCAGTAGCCGATGCTCGGGGTCAGCGTATAGCTCACGCCCTCGATCTCGATGGGTTCGGACACGCGCGCGGTCGCGCGCTCGAGCACCTGGTCCAGGCTGCGCCGGTCGTCGACTTCGTTGAGCACCATCACGAACTCGTCGCCGCCGAAACGGCCTACGCTGTCGGTGTCGCTCACCAGTGCCGACAGGCGCCTGGCAACGGTCCGCAGCACCGCATCGCCGGCGCCGTGCCCGAGGTTCTCATTGACCAGCTTGAAGTTGTCCAGGTCAACGAAGATCACCGCCACCTGCCGCCGGTAGCGCGCGGCGTTGCGCACCGCCTGGCCCAGCCGGTCCAGCAGCAGCTCGCGATTGGGCAGGCCGGTCAGGTCGTCATGGGTCGCGCGCCAGGCCAATTGTTCCTCGTAGCGATGCCGCTCTGTGACATCGGCCATGACACCGACGTGGTGGGTCACGCGTCCTTGTTCGTCATGCAGCGCATCGAGATGGAAATCATTCCAGAACAGCTCGCCGTTCTTGCGGTAGTTGCGCATCGTGACCTTGGTGCCGCGCCCTTCGGCCAGCGCATGGCGCACGGCGGCAAGTGCCGGCTGGTCATGGTCCTCGCCCTGCAGGAAGCGCCAGTCACGGCCCAGCACTTCATCGGCGCGGTAGCCGCTGATCCGCTCGAAGGCCGGATTGACGTAGACGATCGAGTGGTCGTCGCCGACCGCATCGGTGACCACGATCCCGCTGTCGGTATTTTCCACCGCGCGGCGCAGCAGGCGCAGCTCGGCCGCCACCTGGTGTTTCTCGGTCAGGTCGAGCATGCCGCCGACCATGCGGGTCGGTGCGCCGTGGGCGTCGCGCATCAGGAAGCCGCGATCGAGCACCTCGGCATAGCTTCCGTCGCCTCGCTGGAAGCGATACTCGTGCTCCCATTCCAGCTGTTGGGAGTCCAGCGCGCGGTGCAGGCTTGCCCGGACCGCATCGGCGTCGGCGGGGTGGATCAGCGACTGCCACGTCCGCGTGATCGAAGGCACCAGCTCGGGGGCATGGCCGAAGCCTTTGTAGAAACTGTCACTGAGCCACAGCGTGCCCTTGGCGATGTCCCAGTCGTAAATGGCATCGCTGGTGGCGCGCGCGACAAGCCGGAAACGCTGCTCGCTGCACTCCCGCTCGGTGACGTCGTGGGCGGCCACGAGCCGCGCCGGTTGGCCGTCGAACTCGACATCGTGCAGGTAGATCTCCGCGCGGAAAGTGCTGCCATCGCGGCGCCGGTGGGTCCACACCCGTCCCTGCACGTGCGCGGCGTCCGCCCGCGCCGCGTCCTGGACGGAGTGCCTGTGCTCGTCGGGGCGAATGTCCAGCACCGTCATGTCGAGCAGCTCGTCGCGGCGATAGCCGTAGTGCTCCAGGGCCGCGGCATTGACCGCGAGGAACCTCAGGCTCTCCAGCTCGAACACCCACATCGGGATTGGGTTGTGGTCGAACAGGAAACGATACTGCCCCTGCGCCTGCTCCAGCAGCGCGCGGATCGCGGGGCCCGAATCGAGTGCTTCGGCGGAACGATCACGGTCGGCATCCATGCCGCCAATCTAGCTCCACCCGGGGCAGCCGCCGTGAACGGGTCGTGACCTTGCGCCCGAAAATCTGCAGGAGCACCGTCGCTGCAGGAGCGAGCCATGTCCTCGACCGTGCCATACGCAGCAAAACGATCGCGCCCACGGGGCGCTCCTACGGCGCCGCGCGCTGGCGTCGCTTGAGCCGCCGCAGTGAGTCCACCAGCGCCATCAGCGCGGCCGGCTCGACCGGCTTGACCACATGCGCGTCGAACCCGCTCTGCTCGCTGCGGCGCCGGTCCTCGTTCTGGCCCCAGCCGGTCACCGCTATCAACACGATGTCCGCGCCCCAGGGCTGCTCCCTGAGCTGCCGGCACACCTCATGCCCGTCAGGCTGCGGCATGCCCAGATCGAGCAGCACCACGTCCGGCCGGAACGATGCGGTGGCTTCGATGCCTTCGGAGCCTCCATAGACGGCACGCACCTCGTGGCCGGAAATGCGCAGGAACAGCGCCAGCGAATCGGCACTCTCGTGATTGTCATCGACCACCAGGATGCGGTGCACCATCTGCTGGCTGCCGTTGCCCTCGTGTTCGGCCGGATCGTCCGCTACCGCGCGATGTGCGTGCAGCGGCAGGCGCACGACGAACTCGCTGCCGTGGCCGAGGCCTGCGCTGCGCGCTTCGACCTGCCCGTCGTGCAGCGCGACCAGGCTGCGCACCAGGGTCAGGCCGATGCCGAGGCCGCCCTGCGCGTAACCCCGCGACTGATCGATCTGCGCGAACATGTCGAACACCCGCGGCAGCATGTGCGGGGCGATGCCTAGGCCGTTGTCGCGCACCGAGACCACCACGAAATCGCCCTCGCGGCGAGCGGCCAGCGTGATCCGGCCGCCGCTGTCGCTGTACTTGGCCGCGTTGTTGAGCAGGTTGGCGAACACCTGCGACATCCGCACCGGATCGACGTGCAACGGCAACGGCTCGTCCGGCAGCTCGATCTCCATGTGGTGCTGGCCGGCGTCGATCAGTGGCTTGCTGGTTTCCACGGCGTTTCGCACCACCTCGGACAGGTCGACCCGCTCGCAGCGCAGCTCGATGTTGCCGCGGGTCACGCGCGAGACTTCCATCAGGTCGTCCACCAGGCGCACCAGGTGTTTGACCTGGCGCTCCATCATGTCGTGCAGCTGCGCGGCGTCTGGCTCGTCGTCGTGCTTCATCCGCAGGATGTGCAGGCAGTTGCGGATCGGCGCGAGCGGATTGCGCAACTCGTGCGCCAGCGTCGCCAGGAACTCATCCTTGCGGCGGTCGATGTCGCGCAACGACTCCTCGGTCTGCTTGCGCTCGGTGATGTCAAGCACCGATCCGAGCATCAGCAAGGGCCGGCGCGGGGTCTCGTCGCAGTGCTCGTGGTCGCTGCCGGCCTCGTGGTCGAACAGCGTCTGCCCGCGCGATACGGCCCAGCGGATGCTGCCGTCGCGGTGGACCCAGCGGAACTCCTCGCCATAACGCCCGTCACCCTCCGGCCGCGTCGCGGCCTTGAGCGCGGCGATCACGCGCGGCCGGTCCTCGGGGTGGATGCGGGCGGCGATCTCCTCCAGCGACGGCGGTGCATGTGGTTCGAGGCCGCAGATCTCACGTGTGCGTGCATCCACGCGGATCGTGCCCGGCGCGGGCTCCCAGCTCCAGGTGCCGAGCTTGGCGACGGTCAGCGCCAGCGATGCACGCTCCTCGCTGACCCGCAGCGCCTCCTCGGCGCGCTTGCGGTCGGTGATGTCCAGGCTGACGCCGGCCACCCGGGTCGGCTCGCCGGCGGGGTCGTAGAACACGCGGCCGCGGGCGATGATCCAGTGCAGGCTGCCATCGGGCCAGGTCGCTCGGAACTCCGCGTCGAAGTCCTCTACCTGGGTCACGGCCTTCATCACCTGGCGCTTAAGGAACTCGCGGTCGTCGGGGTGCACCAGTTGATCGAGAAGGCGGGTGTAGTCCAGCGGCGCATGGGCGGGCAGGCCGAGGTGGGCGCGGCACAGCTCGTCGCCGCTGAAGTCCCTCCCCGGCAGGCGCAGCTCCCACGAGCCCAGTCGGCCGGTGTCGAGCGCGACGCGCAGGCGCTCCTCGTTCTCGGCAAGGCCACGCATCGCCCGCGCCCGTTCGATGGACTCCCAGCACCGGTTCGCCACCAGCCGGGTCCATTCGATGTCGTCGTCGCTCCAGGTCCGCGGCGTGGCCTGGTAACCACTGACGGTGGCCACCAGCCGACCGTCTTTGCGTAGCGGAACGGCCAGGATCGCGCGGATCTGCAGCGTCGCATAGCGCTCCCGCTGCTGGGCGGTGAGCCCCTCGTGCTCGACGTCATCCTCCCAGAACGGCCGGCCGGCACGCATCGCATCGTGCAGGACCTCGCCGAAATCGGACAGGCGGAAGCGCCCCGCCATGCTCGGCAGCCCGGGGCTGTAGTTGCCGACCACCGTTTCCCAATCCTCATCGGCATCGACCTCGACATACGCCGCACCGTCCAGCTTGAGGTGCTCGCCGAGCACGCGGACCACCGCCAGCGCGATCTCGTCGGGATCGCCCAGCGGCATCGCGGCATCGTCGACCGCCACCAGCAGGCGGTCACGGTCCTCGACCCGCTTGCGCCGGGTGATGTCCTGGGTGACCGTCATCGCCGCGACGATCGCGCCGCCGTGGTCCTTGATCGGCGAGACATCGCTGCTGACCCAGACCATGCTGCCGTCGGCTTGCACGCAACGATGGTCGACGGCGAACGCCTGGCCGTTGTCCAGCATGCGCTCAAACAGCAGATTGCTGACCGGCAGGTCCTCGGGATGGACCAGGTCCTGCATGAGCATGCCGATCAACTGCTCGCGGCTGTGCCCGACGATTTCGCAGTAGCGATCGTTGACCATGCTGAAACGGCCGTCGACATCGGTGTAGGAGATCCCACCACCGGCCTGGTTGAAGATGGAGGCGAATCGGCGCTCGCTCTCGCGCAAGGCGGCCTCGGCATCGGCGCGCTCGAGCCGCAGGTGGATGCGTGCGGTCAGCTCGCGCAGCAGGTCGACCTCCCCGGACTGCCAATTCGAGACGTGGTCGCGGTGCGCGGCCAGCACGAATTTCCAGTGTCCCTCACTGAAGAACGGCACCACCACCTGCGACCTCACTCCGTGCTCCATGTATGCCTCGGAGAGATCGACGGTGCGCGGATCGCTGGCGACATCGTCGACCACGACGACTTCACCGGCGCGCAACGCCTCCAGGAACGGCTCGCTGACGAAGTCCGAGAAACGGTGCGGCCCGGGTCCGATCTCGGGCTGCGCACCCTCCGTGCGGTAGACGAGCCTCAGATGCTCGGCGGCTTCGTCCACCTCGCCGAAGGTCAGCCAGAGCAGACCGAAGTGCAAGCGCATCATGGCCCCGATCGTGCGCATGATCGCGTGGGCGTCGGTCAGTACCGACAGCTCACGGCTAACCTTGGACAGAAACTCGAGGTTGAGTTCCTCACGCTTGCGCCCGCTGATGTCGCGGAACAGGATTGCGACGTGCCGCAGATGCGGCGCATCAATGCGGCAGGCGTAGACGTCGAACCAGCGGCCCATCGCATCCGCCGATGCCTCGAAACGGGCCGGCTCGCCGGTCAGCGCGACGCGCGCGTACGCCTCGACCCAACCCTGCTCGAGGCCGGGCACTAGTGCCCGCATGGTCTTGCCTTCCGCATCGTGCAGATCAGTCTGATCGACGAACGCCGGGTTGGTTTCGAGGAAGCGGTAGTCGACCGGCTCGCCGGCATCGTCCAGCAGCACCTCGACCACGCAGTAGCCTTGGTCGACCGAGTCGAACAGCGCCCGGTAGCGGCCCTCGCGGTCGGCCAGCGCACGGGTCACGCGGGCACGCTCGATCGACTCCCAGCAGCGGTGCGCGACGATGCGGCACAACTCGGTTTCGTCTTCGACCCAGGCGCGAGGGACCCTGCGGTGCACCGCCAGCACCGCCGCCAGCCGGCCGCCCTTGTGCAGCGGCACCGACAGGCTTGCCCGCGCGTGCACCGCCCGGTGCAGGTCGATGTGGCCGGCGATACGTGGATCGGATTCGGCGTCCTCGATCGCGAACACCCGATCCTCGAGCATGGCCCGCAGCAGAGCGCCTCCGAAGTCCCCGATCCGCCGGGCACCGCGCATCGCGGGCATGTCGCCGCGCCGGAAATCCCCTAGCATCGTGCTGTGGTCTTCGTCCTGGTGGACCTCGGCGAAGATCACGCGGTCGGCATCGAGGTGCCCGCGCAACAGCGCACCGGCGGCGGCGAGCATCGTCTCCGGCTCGACCAGCATCCGCAGCGCCGCATCCAGGCGCAGCAGGAACTCGTTGCGCCGCTGCGCCTGCTTGCGTTCGGTGATGTCCAGCGCCATCGCGATGACGAACCGCCGCCCGTCGCGCAAGGTACCCGGCGAGGAGGCACTCAGGCTCCAGGTGCGGCGATCGCCGGCGCGGGTGTCGAACTCGAAGTCCGTCGACAGGGTGCCGCCGCAATCGAACACACCGCGCACCGCGTCGGCCACATCGCTGCCGTAGGCCTGGCTCAACCAGTACCGCAGTTGCGCGGTGTCGCGCAGGCCGTATCCGGTGAGCGCACTCCAGGCGTGGCTCAGCTGCAATACCTCGCCGTCCTCGGCGTGCATCATTACCGGGATGGGAGCGTCCTGTACGGCCCGGCGGAACTGCTCGCCGCTTTCGCGCAGGGCCGCTTCCACGCGCGCACGCTCGATCGCCACCGCGGCGGTGCGCGTGGCGATGCGGATGATCTCGCTGTCCTGCGGACTGGATTCCTGCGGCTCTCGGTAGTACAGCGCGAAGGTTCCCAGCACCTCGTCTTCGCTGGACAGGATCGGCGTTGACCAGCACGCGCGCAATCCGCACGGCACCGCGACATGGCGAAAGTCGTCCCATAGCGGATCGGTGGCGATGTCGCACACGTAGACCGGCTCGCGGCGGTACACCGCGGTGCCGCAGCTGCCGGCCCTCGGGCCGATGGCGATGCCGTCTACGGCCTGGTTGTATGCCTCCGGCAGGCTCGGTGCGGCGCCGTGGCGCAGGTGCGCGCGGTCGCGGTCGAGCAGCAGCACCGAGGCGACCATCCCGTCTTCGGATACGGACTCGACCACCTGGATTAGCGCGTGCAGCACCTCCGGCAGCGGCTCGCCCCTGGCGATCCGCTCCAGCACGCCGGCCAGCCCGGTCTGCAAGGTCTCGGCGCGCTTGCGGCTGCCGATGTCCAGCACCACTGCGCTCAGGCCCAGGTACTCGCCGTCCGGGCCACGCAGGGCATTGACGCTGCTGGTGGCCCACAGCGCTCCACCGTCCTTGCGCCGGTAGCACTTCTCGATGGTGAAAGCCGGGCCGCCCTCGGCCAGCCGCCGTACCGCCTCCCGGGTCTGCGCGAGACTGACCGGGTCAGTGAGGTCGGTGATGTTCAGCCCCAGCATTTCCTGCTCGCTGTAGCCGAGCATCTCGCACCAGCACCGGTTGACAAAGGTGATGCGGCCGGCAGCGTCGGTCTGGACCACGCCGGTGATGGTGTGGTTGACGATGTTGCGGTAGCGCGCCTGGCTGACGCTCAGCGCCTGCTGCCCCTGTGCGGCCTCGATCACGGCCGAAGCGTACTGGGCCAGTTGCACCAGGATCGATTCGTCCTCGCCGGTGAACTCGCCGGCGTGCTTGTCGGAGACCTGCACCACGCCGATATTGCGCCCGTCGCCGCCGACCAGCGGCGCAGCCAGGCAACCCCGAAGCGGCGGGTGGCCCTCGGCCCCCTCGCTGGAACCGCGCCATGCCGGATGCGCAAGCAGTTGTTCGTGGGTCAGCCGCACCGGCCGGTTGCTGCGGCTGACCTCGCCAAAGATGCCGGTGCCGCGCACCTGCTTGCCGAGATCGCGCCACTGCTTGTACTTGTCAGAGAGCGACACGCTGGTGACGGCGGCCGACCAGTTGCCCTCCCCCTCGCGGTGACCGCCGTCCTCCCCGCCGACGCTGCGCACGCTGATCACGCACTGGTGGGTTCCGGTGATCTCGCGCACCCGCTCGGTGCATATCTGCAGCTTGGCCTCGATGCTCGGTGCCGCGCCCATGGCCAGCGTCGCTTGGGCGATCGCATGGAGCTGCTCGGCGCTGCGGCGCGCGCGCTCGTCGGCCCGCATGCGCTCGATCCAGTCCGCAGCCTGGCGCGCCAGCAGGTCGATCAGGCGCAGGTCGCCGCGGGTGGGCGCGTGGTCGCGGTAGTGCGTGGACAACATTCCGAGCAACTCGCCCGAGCGGCTGCGCATCGGCGTCGACTGCACGGCCACGAACCCGGCATCGAGGATCACCCGGCGTGCTTCCTCGGTGAACACCGGACTGCTGACTACATCCTCCACGACGACCCGTCCGCCGTGCTGCATGGCTACCCCGCATGCAGAATCGGCGCCGTCGACGAGATCGAAGTGCCTTTGGAACGTAAGATCGAGCCCGCGACTGGCGCTCAGGCGCAATACCACGTGATCGTCGGAATGCCGCTCCAGCAGCTGCGCGTTGCCGGCGTCGGCACCGGTGAGTTCGACCGCCGCATCGACGATGTCCTGCAACAGGCTTGCCTGATCGCCGCGGCTGACCAGGCGCATGCTCAGTTCGTGCAGTCGTCCCGCGGCAACCAGATCCATGCCCCCGTCGGCCACGGACGCCCCATCGCCCGGCGGTGCCTCGCGGGCACCAGCGACAGGTCTCGCATACTCATCGCGAGCGTTGCGCTCACTCATCGAAGGGCCGCCTCCGCTGGCAAATGGCGGGAACCCTTGGTTATACGCCGTACAGCGTAATTTCACGTCAACATTATGATGCTGAAACCTGCTTCGCGCTGGCGCGAGCCGATTGCGGCGCACTCGCATCTAATACGCATGGTGCGACCGGGCCCCTGAGCGCCACGTTTACGGATCGGTGGGCAACCGCCAAGTGCTTCCGGGTAAAGTGTCGGCCTGATGTCTTGTCACGCCGTCCTTCTACGCCTGCTGCTGTGCGTCAGCCTGTTTCTGAACGGGGCGGGCCACGCCGTGTCGGCCGAGCACGTCCCCCTGGAGCGTGGCGTTGCCGCGGTCCAGGACGCCCGGCTTTCGCCGCCGCCGCCGGATATCCTCGCCGCAGGGCATGCAGCCGGACCCTGCCACGAGGAGGCGGGTCCACACGCGGGCGGAGCGACGCCCGCGCCTCGTGACTCCGGCATGCAGCACGGTCCGGACCAGACCCACGCCCGATGCTGCGAACCGTCAGCGTGCAGCTGCGCCTGCCTGCAACTCGCGATGGGGACGCCCGCGGCCCTCCTGCCGCACGGGGCGGTCGCCGGCCACAGCGGCGAGGCCGGCGCGCTCATGAGCGGCCATCCTCCACCTGTCCTGCCGCATCTGATCCGGCCGCCAATCGGCTGAGTCCTTGCGGTGCCTTGCGCGGCGCGTCCAGCACCTGAGTGCGCTGCGTCCGGTTCCTGCCCGGTCCAACCCGCTCGTGCCGCGTATCGGATATCCGGCATGCGGCGGCCGTTCCGCGGCAGAAAACAACGTTCCCCAGTGGAGTCATACATGGCATTCAGTTCTTCGGGTTCCGGACCGCTCGATCCGGCCACCCCGTCGCGGCGCCGGTTCGTGCAGGGCCTCGCCGCCGGCGGCGCAATTGCAGGGCTCGGCCTGTGGCCGGAGCCGGTCTGGGCGCTCAAGTCGCTCGGCCAGAAAACCGTGCTGGCCGGCACCGAGTTCGACCTGGCCATTGGCGAAACGCCGCTCAATTTCACTGGCGCCGTCCGCACCGGCATCACCGTCAACGGCTCGGTGCCTGCACCGCTGCTGCGCTGGCGCGAGGGCGACACGGTCAACCTGCGCGTGTCCAACCGCCTGCCGGAAAATTCCATCCACGGCCATTCCACCTCGCTGCACTGGCACGGCATCCTGCTGCCGGCCAACATGGACGGCGTGCCGGGGCTGAGCTTCGACGGCATCCATCGTGGCGAGACCTACCCGTACCGCTTCGACGTGGTCCAGGGTGGCACCTACTGGTACCACAGCCATTCCGCGTTCCAGGAGCAGGCCGGCGTCTATGGCGCGCTGGTGATCGACCCGCTGGAGCCCGAGCCGTTCCGCTTTGATCGCGACTACGTGGTGCTGCTGAGCGACTGGACCGACCTGGACCCCACCGCGCTGTTCGCCCGGCTCAAGAAGATGTCGCACTACGACAACATGTCGCAGCGCACCGTCGGCGACTTCATCGACGACGTGCAGGAGCACGGTCTCGCCGATACGGTGCAGAACCGCAAGCTGTGGGGCGAGATGCGGATGAGCCCGACCGACCTGTCGGACGTCAACGGCAACACCTACACCTACCTGCTCAACGGCACCACCTCGCTGGGCAACTGGACCGGGCTGTTCCGCTCCGGCGAGAAGGTGCGGCTGCGCTTCATCAACGGCTCGTCGATGACCCATTTCGACGTGCGCATCCCCGGCCTCAAGATGACCGTGGTCGCCGCCGACGGCCTGTACGTGCGGCCGGTAACGGTCGACGAGTTCCGGATCGCGACGGCCGAGACCTTCGACGTGATCGTGGAGCCCACCGGGCAGGACGCGTTCACCATCTTCGCCCAGGACCTCGGCCGCACCGGCTACGTCAGCGGCACGCTGGCGGTGCGCGAGGGGCTGCGCGCAGCGGTGCCGGCGGTCGATCCGAAGCCGGTGCTGACGATGGCCGACATGGGGCATGGCGGCATGGAGCACGGTGGACACGATATGTCGGCGATGTCCGGTGGCGACAACGCCGCCATCGACCATTCCGGCATGGACCACAGTGGCCACGACATGTCGTCCAAGGGCGGCGGGCAATCCACGCAGGCCATGCACCAATCCGGCATGGACCATTCCGGCATGAACCATGGCGCCGGCGGCATGCAGTCCCACCCCGCCAGCGAGACCGGCAACCCACTGGTCGACATGCAGACCATGGCCCCCGCGCCGAAGCTCGACGACCCCGGCATCGGCCTGCGCGACAACGGCCGCCGGGTGCTGACCTACGCCGACCTGCGCAGCGCCTTCCCCGACCCCGACGGCCGCGCGCCCGGCCGCACCATCGAGCTGCACCTGACCGGCCACATGGAGCGCTTCGCCTGGTCGTTCGACGGCATCAAGTTCTCCTCGGCCGAACCCTTGCAGCTCAAGTACGGCGAGCGCGTGCGCATCGTGCTGGTCAACGACACGATGATGACCCACCCGATCCACCTGCACGGCATGTGGAGCGACCTGGAGGACGAGGACGGCAACTTCCTGGTCCGCAAGCACACCATCGACATGCCGCCGGGCACCAGACGCAGCTACCGCGTGCGCGCCGACGCGCTGGGCCGCTGGGCCTACCACTGCCACCTGCTGTACCACATGGAAGCGGGCATGTTCCGCGAAGTGCAGGTGCTGGAATGACCAACATGACTCCCAAGTTCCTGGACGCGTCCTCATCGCCCCGGATTCCCCCCTTTGAAAAAGGGGGGCCAGGGGGGATTTGCTCTTGCTCCGCCAGAGAGCAACAGCAACAGCAAATCCTCCCCAACCCGCCCGGCCCTCAGGCACAGCCTTCGGGCGTTCATCGACGCGCGAACCTGCGGTTCGCAAGCGCGTCGCTTCACCCTTTTCCAAAGGAGGGAGTCAGGGCGCTTGCGGTTGTCATTGCGCTGTCGCTGTCATTTGCCACGAATGCTCAGGACCACTCGCAGCATCTGCCGGAGCCACAGGACCACGCGACCCATCAGCAGACCGACCATTCACGGCACACACCGCCGGCTGGCGAGCCCGGGGAGGATCCGCACGCCGGCCATGAGAGGCCAATTCAGGACCACTCTGAGATGGATCACTCTGAGATGGATCACTCTGAGATGGACCACTCTGAGATGGACCACTCCGCGATGGGCCACGACGTAGCAGGCATGTCCGGCGATCTGCCGGCGACCGCAGCGCCGCGTGAACCGATCCCGCCGGTCACCGCCGCCGACCGCGCCGCCGCCTTCCCCGACGTCGCCGGCCATACCGTCCACGACACCACCCCCTTCTGGTTCGCTCAGCTCAACCGGCTCGAAACCTGGGGCGCGGACGAAGGCAACGCACTCGGCTGGGAAGGCAGCGGCTGGATCGGCAACGACCTGGAACGCCTGTGGATACGCAGCGAGGGCGAATGGACCGACGGAACGACCGAGTCGGCCGATGTCGAGCTGCTGTACGGCCGCGCCGTCGCCACCTGGTGGGACGCGGTGGCCGGCATCCGCCACGATTTCGGCGAGTATCCGTCGCAGACCTTCGCCGCGGTCGGCGTGATGGGCCTGGCCCCGTACATGTTCGAGATCTCGGCCACCGCCTACCTGGGCGAATCGGGCCAGACCGGCGTGAACCTGGAGGCCGAATACGACACCCGATTCACCAACCGCCTGGTCCTGCAGTCGCTGATCGAGGCCGAAGCTTGGGGCAAGGACGACCCGCGCCGCGGCATCGGTTCGGGCCTGGGCAAGCTCGAAGCGGGCCTGCGCCTGCGCTACGAATTCACCCGCCAGTTCGCGCCCTATATCGGCGTGGTGCATGAGCGCGCGTACGGTGGCACCGCCGACCTGCACCGCGAACACGGCGAGCCCGTCAACGACACCCGCGTGGTCGCGGGCCTCCGTCTGTGGTTCTAGATAGCAAGGGGAACAACATGCCAATCGCGACAAGCAGGTCAATGATCATCGGCGGCATTGTCGCCATCGCCGCGGTCGCGGCCGTAACCGCCGGCGTCATATGGTCCGGCGTCTACAACGTAGCCGCCGACGATGACCACACGCAGGCAGTCAGCACACTTTTGCAAACGGTGCGCGAGCGATCGATCGCAACGCGCATCGACGAGCTGCAGCCGCCGCCCGATCTGGCCGACCCGGCCCGCATCCGCCAGGGTGCGGGCAACTACGACGCCATGTGCATGGGCTGCCACCTCGCGCCCGGCATGGGCGAGACCGAGCTGAGCCGGGGCCTGAACCCGGCGCCGCCGAACCTGTCCAAGGCAGCGGTGGATGCGACCGCGGCATTCTGGGTGATCAAGCACGGCATCAAGGCCACCGGCATGCCGGCCTGGGGCGAGAGCATGGCCGACGAGTACGTCTGGAACATGGCCGCGTTCCTGCAGGAGCTGCCCGGACTGGACGCCGCGCAGTACGACGCACTGGTCGCCAGCAGCGGCGGCCACGACCACGGCGGCGGCGAGACGATGGAGCACGGGCACTCCGAAAACGCGTCCGCCGACCACCATGGTGCCGGGACCGCACACGATGAAGCGAGTCAAGCGGCAGAGGGTGCAACAGACGATCATCCGCACCCGCCCGGCGTGGCGGACGACCACCATGCCGCGGCCTCCAACCAGACGACCACCCACCGCCATGCGGACGGCACGGTCGAATCACACCCAACTCCGCAGTCCGCGCCCTCACCCGATCCGGCCGCGCCAGAGGCCGGCGACGGCCACGACCACCAACACTGACCACAGGGAAACCGCACCCATGAAAACCGCAATCTCGATGCTAAGCGCCGCACTGCTGCTCGGCATGGCGCTGCCCGTCCATGCACAGACCCAGCCATCCTCATCCGATCACGCCCACCCGGCAGCGGCGAGCACGGCCGCGATGGACGTGCCTGCCGCTGCGCAGGCGCCGGTCGAAGTCGTCGATGCATTCGGCAAGGCGCTCGTCGCCGGCGATTTCGCCGAGGTCGAGACACTGCTCGATCCGTCGGTGATCATCCTGGAGAGCGGCGGCGCCGAACGCAGCCGCAGCGAGTACCTGAGCCATCACGCCCGGTCCGACGCAAAATTCCTGTCCGGTACCCACAGCACGCTCACCCACCGGCGCGCACGCGTCGATGGCGACACCGCCTGGGTCGCCAGCGAAAGCGAGCTGCACGCGAGCAAGGACGGCAAGCCCATGACCCTGCTGAGCACCGAGACGGTCGTGTTGAGCAACACGCCGGAGGGCTGGCGCATCGTCCACATCCATTGGTCCTCGCGACCGAAGAAATCCTGAGGAGAGACATGATGAAACTTCATGCCCTGACTACCGGCGCGCTGTTGCTCGCCGCCATGGCCCTGCCCGCCTGCGCGCGGCAGACGCCGCCGACAGTGATCTCCGATGCCGCGGCGAAGCCCTCGGCAACGGCCGCGACAGTCGAGCCTGCCGCCACCGCCGACGATGCGGTGCCGCAACTGGAACGCATGGTCGTGCACAAGAGCGAGTTTTGCGGCTGCTGTCGCCTGTGGGTCGAGCACATGCGCGATGCCGGCTTCCAGGTCGAGGTGCGCAACGTCGATAACCTCAATCCG
Organism: Pseudomonadota bacterium; assembly: GCA_019348095.1. GTDB lineage: Bacteria > Pseudomonadota > Gammaproteobacteria > Xanthomonadales > Xanthomonadaceae > Novilysobacter_A. The sequence goes on from JAHWKC010000001.1 coordinate 23,287, forward strand.
ATCAAGCAGCAGGTCGGCGTACCGCTGGCGAAGGGGTCCTGCCATACCGCGCAGGTCGGCAACTATTTCATCGAAGGTCATGTGCCGGCGGCCGACGTGAAACGCCTGCTTGCCGAGAAGCCCGACGCCAAGGGGCTGGTGGTACCCGGCATGCCGCTGGGTTCACCCGGCATGGAAGTTCCCGATGGCACAGTCCATCCGTACACCGTGGAACTGGTCGGCCGCGATGGCACCACCACGCCCTTCGCGCAGCACGGCCCGACGGGGGACTAGCCGGAAAAAGGGGCGGTGAAGCGGGCGCGCCGATGATCGCCCGCCGATCAGGAGGGTTCTCCCATGTCCCACCACCGAGCCGAACATCGCAGCCAGGAAGTGAATCGCTGCATCGACGATTGCACCCAGTGTCACGCGATCTGCCTGGAGACCATCAACTATTGCCTGGGCAAGGGCGGCAAGCACGCCGATGCCCGGCACATCGCGCTGATGGCGACCTGCGCCGACGTCTGCGCGACCTGCGCCGATGCCATGCTGCGTGGCACGCAGGTGCACGGCGTGATCTGCGGCGCCTGCGCGGAGGTGTGCCGCCAGTGCGCCGAGTCCTGCGCGGCGATGGGCGATGACCCCGAGATGCAGCGTTGCGTCGACATCTGCCGTCGCTGCGCCGAAAGCTGCGGAAGCATGAAGCAGTAGCACAACCCCTGTAGGAGCGGCTTCAGCCGCGATCGGCAACCGGTTGCAAGAGGTGCGCTAGAAAGGACCGAGATGCCGGTCACCTGACTGGCGGTCGCGGGCATGGCCCGCTCCTACAGGTGTGTGCATCGCGAGATGCTCGGGCTTGGGAAAAAGTACCTGTCGCCCTCCCCCACACCCGACCCGGCGCAGGCCGCACCCGCGGGAGCATCGACACACCTCGCGAACCCGTGAGCGCCACCCGCTTGAACCGAAGACCGCAGTGGAATTATGTAGCCTGTCATTCCACCGGTAGATTACGTGGCGATACAAGAGTTTCGCCCCGGCCCCTTGTTGCCGC
>JAHWKC010000200.1 GCA_019348095.1 Pseudomonadota bacterium
CCCCGACTGGACGGACCGACGCTTCACCCTTCGCGAGCAGACACCCTATGCAGTCACGCTGTATGCCTACGCGCATCCGGAGCTGACGCTGCAGTTCGCCTACGCCGAGCACGCGTTCACGCAGGAACAGGCTGCGCAGATCCTGGAGCACCTGCAGACGATCCTCCAGGGCATAGTGGCCGAACCAACGCGCGCGGTCCGCAGCATTCCGATCCTGAGCGGCGAAGCACTTCGCCAGATCGATCTGCAGTGGAACGCCACCCAGCTTCCGGTTCAGCCGACCACCGTCCAGGCGGCGTTCGCCCGGGCCGTGGCCTCGCATCCCAACCGGGCGGCGCTGAGCGGGGCGGCGCGGACGCTCACCTACGCGCAACTCGATGCCGCCAGCGACGAGGTGGCGGCGCGGCTGACGGACCGCGGAGTCGGGCGCGGTGCGGTGGTCGGCCTGAGCATCGACCGCTCGCTGGAGCTGGTCACCGCGATGCTCGGCATCCTGAAGGCCGGTGCGGCCTACCTGCCGCTGGACCCGGCCTATCCCTCCGAGCGGCTCGAGTTCTGCCTGCGCGACTCCCGCGCGCGTTTCGTCCTCACCCAACGCAGCCACCAACACAGGTTCCAGGCCGCCGAGGTCAGCACCGTCCTGATCGACGATCCGCGCGCGGGGGCCAAAGCGCATGCACCCGAGATCGGTTGCGCCGACGATCTCGCCTACACGATCTACACCTCCGGCTCGACCGGCCGGCCCAAGGGGGTGCTGGTCACCCACGCCAACGTCGCCAACTTCTTCGCAGGCATGGACGCGGTGATCGAAATCGACCCGGCGATGGATAAGCGCTGGCTTGCGGTCACCAGCGCCTCGTTCGACATTTCCGTACTGGAACTGCTGTGGACCCTGGCGCGGGGCTTTCGCGTGGTCGTGCAGCCTGACCCCGACCGCGCGAAGGACGAGGAGGGGCTGGGGGCGCAGATCCGCCGCCACGGCGTCACCCACCTCGAGTGCACGACCTCGCGCGCGGAGATGCTCGTCGCGGAGAGCGGGATCGGCGCGCTCGCGGGGCTCCATCGCCTGCTGCTGGGCGGCGAGGCGCTGCCGACCATGGCCCGCGACCTGCGCCTGACCGACGTGACGGCGCTCTACGTCGAGATCGGCGAGGGCCGGCTGTCGGCCCAGAGCGTGGTCCAGCGGATCATGGCCGCGATGGGCGGCACCGAGGGTGCTGCCGAGGACTTCGCCGAGACCGCCACGCCGACCCGACCGCCGAAGAAGACCGGGGCGGGCGCGTGGACGTTCTCGCCCCCGCTTACGAGGACAGCGCGCCTGGCGGGCATCCCTGCGGCGTCGGTCGACCTTGCACGGGCCGTGCCGCGGACCAACGTCGTGGTCAACGTCTACGACGTGGCCCCGGACGGCACCGCCACGATGGTGACGCGCGGCGCCGGCATGGCCGACGCGGCTGGCAGCGAGCCGGTCCGGCTGTTCCCGACCGACTGGACCGTCCGCAAGGGACACCGGATCGGCGTCCTGGTGTCGGGGGCGAACGCCGAGGCGTACGTGCACGTGCCGACGGACCGGACGGTCGCGGTCGCCGGCGGGACCGTCACGCTGCTGGAACTGTCGCGGCTATTCGGCGTGCGCCGCGTGGTCCTCTGCTCCTCGGTGCACGCCTACGGCGACACGCCGCCGGGCATGGACCCGGTGACAGAGGCCGCGCCGCTGGCCGCGCGCGAGGCCTACGGCGCGAGCAAGGCGGCGGCCGAGGCCGCGTTGCGCGCCGCGCTGCGCAGTGCCGGGGTGGAGTGGGAGGAGTTGCCGGGCGAGGGTGCGTTCTACGGCCCCAAGATCGAGTACCACCTGCGCGACGCGATCGGCCGGACCTGGCAGCTGGGCACGATGCAGGTCGATTTCATGATGCCGGCGCGGCTGGGGGCGGAATACGTCGACGAGCACAGCCAGAAGCGCCACCCGGTCATGCTGCACCGCGCCATCGTCGGCTCGATGGAGCGCTTCATCGGTATCCTGATCGAGCACCACGCCGGCCAGTTCCCGGCCTGGCTGGCGCCGGTGCAGGCGGTGGCGATGAATATCACCGACGCCCAGGCCGATTATGTCGACGAGGTGAGGAAATCCCTTGCGAATCAAGGATTCCGGGTCGAAAGCGATTTGCGCAATGAAAAGATCGGCCGTAAGATCCGCGAGCACACGCTGCAGCGCGTGCCGTACCTGCTGGTGGTCGGTGACCGCGAGAAGGAAAACGGCCACGTCGCGGTGCGCACGCGGGGAGGGGAGGATCTGGGGACGATGTCCGTCGCCGAATTCGCCTCGCGTTTACGTGACGAGCACGCCAGATAGGGCAGCCTAGGCTGCCGCCGACCCGGTCGCGCCTGCGGCCGGCACGATCCATACCGGAGATTGAAACATCAGCACCCCTGACAAGCCGAATCGCAAGAACCAGGAAATCCGCGTCCCGCGCGTCCGCGTCATCGGCGCCGACGGTGAGATGGTCGGAGTGCTCTCGCGCGACGAAGCGCTGAGCCTGGCCCAGGAAGATGGCCTCGATCTGGTCGAAATCCAGCCGCACGGCGACCCGCCGGTCTGCCGCATCATGGATTTCGGCAAGTACAAGTTCGACCTGCAGAAAAAGGCCAACCTGGCCAAGAAGAAGCAGAACAAGGTCGAGATCAAGGAAATCAAGTTCCGCCCGGTCACCGATGAAGGCGACTACCAGATCAAGCTGCGCAAGATGCGCGAGTTCCTGGAGGAGGGCGACAAGCTCAAGGTCAACATCCGCTTCCGTGGCCGCGAGATGAGCCACCAGGAGCTGGGCCGCGAGATGGCCGCCCGGATCGAGACCGATCTTGGCGAAGACATCGTGATCGAGTCGCGCCCGCGCCTGGAAGGCCGGCAGATGGTGATGATGATCGCGCCGAAGAAGCGATAAGGCCGGGGCGGCGGCGATCGCTCAGAATCCCGCCGAACTCCGAAGTCGTTCGTAGGAGCGGCTTCAGCCGCGATCCGAAGTCGGGCCGCGCGACCAATCCTCCGATCGCGGCTGAAGCCGCTCCTACAGCGGCGCGGCGGATTGCAACGCGCGGCGGCAGCCCGCATAATGCGCGGCCCGGTTCGCCGGGTCTGCTGCATGCAATACACAGGACCTGTTGTCGATCCGTTCTGGATCAGCAACTTACAAGCCGGCAAGGGCAGGACGGAAAGCGTGGCCGCGTAGCAATACGCACATGGCCACCGCCCAGGCCAGTGACTAGAACTCCGAAAGGACATCGCAATGCCCAAGATCAAGACCCATCGGGGGGCGGCCAAGCGCTTCCGGAAGACCGCTTCCGGCAAGTACAAGTGCGGCCACGCCAACAAGAGCCACATCCTCACCAAGAAGGCGACCAAGCGGAAGCGCAACCTGCGGCAGACGAACCATGTTCGTGCCGAGGACGCAGGCCGTCTCGATCGCATGCTTCCGTATCTCTGAGGAGGGCTAGAAAATGGCACGAGTCAAACGTGGTGTGACGGCCCGCCGTCGTCACAAGAAAATCCTGAAGCAAGCCAAGGGCTACTATCACGCCCGCCGCAAGGTCTTCCGCGTCGCCAAGCAGGCGGTCACCAAGGCACTGCAGTACGCCTACATCGGCCGCAAGCAGAAGAAGCGCAATTTCCGTTCGCTGTGGATCACCCGCATCAATGCGGCCGCCCGCATCAACGGCATGAGCTACAGCCGCTTCATGAACGGCCTGATGAAGGCCGGCATCACCCTGGACCGCAAGGTGCTGGCGGACATCGCCGTGCACGACGCGGCGGGGTTTGCCGCGCTGACTGAAAAGGCCAAGGGCGCGCTCGCGGCGTAACGTGTCGGTGTCATCGCGCACGGCAACGTGCGTGGCGACGGACATCGAAGTACACGCATGGGGAAGGGCGCAAGTCCTTCCCCATGTTCGTTTTTGGGGTTCCGGCCATCTCTGTAGGAGCGGCTTCAGCCGCGATCGGATCCCGGCCGCGCGCGCCGACTCCGGATCGCGGCTGAAGCCGCACCTACAGGTACCGGATCGCCGGACTGACGGGATCGCAGATGAGCGAGCTTGAACAACTGACACGCGACGCACTGGACGAGATCGCCCAGGCGACTTCGCTGGACGCCCTCGACGCGCAGCGCGTGAAGCTGCTCGGCAAGCAGGGCGCGGTCACCGCGCAGCTCAAGCAGCTGGGCGCGCTGCCGCCCGAGCAGCGCAAGGCCCATGGCGAGCAGGTCAACCGCGCCAAGCAGCAGTTGCAGGACGCGATTGCGGAACGCCGCGAGCATCTCGAACAGTCCGTGCTGCATGCGCGCCTGGCCAGCGAGCGCATCGACGTGACCCTGCCGGGCCGCAATTCCCAGCGCGGCAACCTGCATCCGGTCAGCCGCACCCTGGAGCGCATCACCGACATCTTCGGCCGGCTCGGTTTCGAACTCGCCGACGGCCCGGAGATCGAGGACGACTGGCACAACTTCGAAGCGCTGAATTTTCCGCCGCACCACCCCGCGCGCGCGATGCACGACACGTTCTACTTTGGCGACGGCCGCCTGCTGCGCACCCACACCTCCGGCGTGCAGGTCCGCACCATGGAAGCGAACCAGCCGCCGATCCGCATCATCGCTCCGGGGCGCACCTTCCGCTCCGACTCCGACCAGACCCACACCCCGATGTTCCACCAGGTCGAGGGCCTGGTGCTGGACGAGACGACGCATCTCGGCCACCTCAAATGGGCGCTCCTCGAGTTCTGCCGGGCGTTCTTCGAGATCGACGATCCGAAAATGCGCTTTCGCGCCTCCCACTTTCCCTTCACCGAGCCCTCGATGGAGGTCGACATCAACTGCTCGTGGGAGGGCGGAAAGGTGAGCGTCGGGGTCGGCGACTCGTGGCTCGAGATCCTGGGTTCCGGCATGGTGCACCCCAACGTCATCGCCGCCGGCGGCCTCGATCCCGAGCGCTGCCAGGGCTTCGCCTT
>JAHWKC010000201.1 GCA_019348095.1 Pseudomonadota bacterium
ATCCGCCAGGCCGCCCTCGCCGCGCTCGACGCCGAAGGCACGGGTTCGGAGGCGAACGTCGACCCCGCGCTGCGGATGGCGCGATGCGGCCAGCCGCTGCAGGCGGTGCCGACCAGCCCGCGCACGGTCGAGGTGCGCTGCGATGACGCGCCCGGCTGGCGGCTGTACGTGCCGGTGCGCGTGCGGCGCGAGGCCGATGTGGTGGTGCTCAAAACCCCGGCCCGCGCCGGCGTGCCGATCACCGCCGGCCAGTTGGCGGTGCAGCGGCGCGACATGAGTGGCGAGGGAGCCGGCTTCAGCGATCCGGCCGAGTTGATCGGCCGGCTGCCGCGCTTGAGCCTGCCGCGCGGCGCGGCGCTGACCGAGGCCGACCTGGCCAGCGGCATGCTGCTGCGCCGCGGCGACCCGGTCGTGCTGGTCTCGCGTGCGGGCGGGGTCGAGGTGCGCGTGGCCGGCCGCGCCCTCGGAAAGCCCACGCCGGGCGGCACCGTTTCGGTGGAGAATATCGGCTCGCGCCGTGTAGTCCGCGGCCGGCTCATCGAGGAGGGCGTGGTCGAGGTCACCCGTTGAGCCCGCAGCCAGCGTGCGGGGCCAGCATCGGCGGCGGCGCAGGCCCCGCTTCGTGCGCTCGTTCACAAATCCCCTAAAGTTCCGCCCGGACCCGCCGTTAGCGTGGTCGACCAAGTAATCAGGAGTGTGCGATGACCAGCAAGATCGACGGCGGCGTTCCGCCACCGCGGCCGGCCGAGCTTGGCAACCCGGCCGTGACCGCCCGGTCCGGCGAGGACCGCTCGCAGCCGGTGGCCGCCGCCACGCCGGCCGACAACATGCGCCTGACCGGCGAGGCCGCCGGCCTGCAGGCGCTGGAGCGCGAACTCGGCGCCGCGCCGGCGGGGCTCGACCAGGCACGCGTCGACCAGGTCAAGGCCGCGATCGCCGACGGCAGCTACCGCGTCGACGCCCAGGAAATCGCCACGCGCATGCTGGCGTTCGAGAACGACCTGACCCGATGAACGCCGTGACGGGCCAGGCCACCGTCCCTCCGCTGGAGGCGCTTGAACGTGCCTTGCAGGAAGAGCGCCGCGCCCTGCTCGAGCACGACGTCGACGCGCTGCTCAGTTCGACCCAGGCCAAACTGGCCGCCCTGCGCGAGGTCGAGTCGCAGCCGTTGGGCAACGAAGCCACCGCCCGCGTGTCCGCCCTGAGCGAACTCAACCGCGCCAACAGCGTGCTGCTGTCGCGGCGCCGCCGCGAAGTCAGCTGGGCCCTGCGTCACCTGGGCCGCGTCGAAGCCACGGGCGTGTACGATGCCGGTGGACAAGCGGGCACCCGCCCGCAGGCGCGCTGTCTCGGAGTGGGATGAACGAACAACAGCCTGGTCACTCAGGCGATCGCCCGAACACGGCCTGGAGCGACGACTTGCTCTGGGCACTGGCCGTGGCCGACACCGCGGCGTTGCTGCTCGATGGCGACGGCGCACTGACCCATGCCAACACCGCCGCGCAGGTACTCGCCGCGCGACTGCATCCGGATGACCCGGCAGCCGAACCCGCTGCGCTGCTGGCGTGCGTGCCGGACCGCGCCTGGGATGCCGCCGGCGGCGACGGCCGCTGGATCGGCGAGGTCGCCACCGCGCAGCCCGGATTGGTGCTGGAGATCAAGTTCTTCAGCAGCGTGCAGGATGGCGCACGCCGCGGCCTGGTGGTGATGAGCGACGTCTCCGCACGTGCCGCCCGCGAGCGCGAGTTGCAGCGTCGGCATGACGAACTGCAGCAGACCTACAGCCGCCTGGCCGGCGCCCAGGAGCAGCTGCTGCAATCGGAGAAGATGGCTTCCATCGGCCAGCTCGCCGCCGGCGTGGCGCACGAGATCAACAACCCGATCGGCTACGTGCACTCCAACCTGGGCACGCTGCAGGAGTATGTCGGCGCGCTGTTCGCGCTGCTCGAGGGGTACTCCGCGGCGCTGCAGTCCGACGACCCTGCCGCGCAGCGCGCGGCGCTGCAGAACACGCGCGACCGGCTCGATATCGACTTCATCGCCCGCGACCTGCCGCAGCTGCTGGCCGAATCGCGCGAGGGCATCGAGCGGGTCATCAAGATCGTGCAGGACCTCAAGGATTTCTCCCACGTCGGACGCGGCGAGCCGATGCGCCCCTCGGACCTGTGCAAAGGGCTGGAGTCGACCCTCAACATCGTCTGGAACGACCTCAAGTACAAGGTGCGCGTGGAGAAGCACTACGGCGAGTTGCCGCTGGTCGAGTGCCACCTGTCGGAGATCAACCAGGTGTTCATGAACCTGCTGATCAACGCCGGCCAGGCGATCGCCGAGCGCGGCTCGATCGTGCTGGCTACCGGCAGCGAGGACGGGGAGGCCTGGATCAGCATTGCCGACACCGGCTGCGGCATCCCCGACGAGGCCCTTCAACGGATCTTCGATCCGTTCTACACCACCAAGCCGATCGGCCGTGGCACCGGCCTGGGCCTGGCGATCGCGTACCGCATCGTGGCCAAGCACCATGGCCGTATCGAGGTCGCCAGCCAGCCCGGCGCCGGCAGCACCTTCCGCGTGGTGCTGCCGCTGGTGCAGCCGCCGCAGGCCGAGGCGCCCGCCGCGTAGTGCCGAACTCGCTCGGCTAGCTCCAGCACCCGTAGTGCCGGGCTTGCTCGGCAGCCTCCAGCACGCGTAGTGCCCAGTTTGCGGTTCCGATCCTGATTCATCGAGCCGTTGCCGTTGCCGTTGCCGGTGATGTCGATGTTGATGTTCAACGCCAACCAGTCCACCTCGGCACTCCACAGACCCCGAAGGGGCGGTGTTGTTTGATTTTCTTTGCAGCAACAGCAACGGCGAATCCTCGCCGACCTTCCTTAGGAGGGAGCTCAATGCAGGCAAGCTGATGCGGCGCACGCTCCAACAGTGCGGACCGCTATGGCAGTGCCCCCCTTTGGCAAGGGGGCAGGGGGATTGGCTCCTGCCGGGAGATCAGCCGAACAGCGCGTCGGCGTCCAGCAGCACCGTGGGAGGGCCGCCGGTGCGGGCGACGCCGAGGATGGCGCCGGGATCGCCGTTGGCCAGGGGCGGCTCGATGTGCTCGCGACCCAGCGTCACCACGTCCTCCACCGCGGTGACGAGCACCCCGATCAGCTCGTCGTCGCGTTCGACCACCACGATGCGCGAATTCTCGTCGGCGCTGACGAAACCCGAGTCGAGCCAGCGCCCCAGGTCGAATACCGGGACGATGCGGCCGCGCAGGTTCATCACCCCCAGCACCGAGGCGGCGGCGCCGCGCACCGCCAGGGTGGGTACGGTGCGGACCACCTCCTGCACGCGCAGCAGTTCGAAGGCGTAGGTATCGACGCCGACCCGCATGCGCAGCCAGCGGCCGCTGCTGTGCACCGTCTGGGTTCGCGTGGCCGGCGATCCAGCGACGGCGGCCGGCGGTGGAGCGGTGCTTGGGGTGGCGGGCTCCGGCGCCATGGCCGGCGCGGGACCAGGCTTGCGCCGGCTTTCGACAGGAGCGGCTTCTGCAATGATCATTTCGGCCAGTGCTGGTGCTGGATGGGCGCTCTGACCGGATTTGCTCGGCGCCCTCTCGGGGGGCGCGGGCGCCGCCGCACTCGCCGGCGCCGTTGCGTCCGCCGCGTCCGGTGCCTGCGACGGCAACTCGTGCTCGACGGCCGACGGCGCCAGCAGATCGTCCAGATAAGCGTCGATCACGTCGTCGCTCATGCGGCCTCCTTGCGCGCATTGACGCTTTCGGCCGTTTCCAGCAACCACCGCAGGGCAGAGCGGTAGGCCAGGGCGCCGCGGCCGGTCGGCGCTTCGGCGGCGGTCAGCACGGCCGGGTCGCGCAGTCGGGTGTCCATCGGTACCGCCTTGTGCCAGACGCGCCCGGCGTAGGTGTCGTGCAGTTGCTCCAGGCTCTGCACTCCCGAGCGCGTGCGGCGATCGAACAGGGTCGGCAGGATGTGGCGTTGCAGCGGGCGCCGGCGCGAGCGTTCGATCATCTCCGCGGTGCGCAGCATGTCGGCCAGGCCATGCAGCGCCAGCGGGTCGGTCTGGGTCGGGATCACCAGGCGATCGGCGGCGGCGAGCGCGTTGACCATCAGCAGCCCCAGCGTCGGCGGGCAGTCCAGCAACACGTAGTCGAAATCATCGCGCACGCGATGCAGGGCGCGCCCGAGCGCCAGCCCGAGCCCGGGCTGGGTGGCGCCGCGCCGCTCCAGCGTCGCCAGTGCCGGCTGCGCGGCCACCATCAGCAGCCCCGGGATCGCGGTCCCGCGCGCGAGGGTGCGCAGGTCGGGATCGTGCCCGGAGAACAGATCATGGGTGCCGGCCGGCGGCGGCGCGCTCGGCACCTCGAACGCGCGCGTCAGGGAGGCGTGCGGGTCGAGGTCGAGCAGCAGCACACGCTCGCCGCTCTCGGCCAGGTTCCGCGACAGGCACAGCGAGGTGGTCGTCTTGCCGACGCCGCCTTTCTGGTTGGCGATCGCCCAGATCAACATCAGCCGGCATCCTCTTCGGTGGTGCGCACGGCGGTGGCGATGACCGGCAGCGCGGGTTGGGACGGGCGCGGCGCGGCGGCGCCGGTCGTGTCGCTGCCGGCGTCCGGCGCCAGCGGGGTAGGCAGGGTGGCTCCGGCCTGGCGCTGCGCGTTCTCCACGCCCGCGCCGGTGTCGTGGTCGGCCGCGGCTGCCTCGGTCGCCCGTGGCTGTTCCGCGACCTCGCCGACGCGTTCGCCGGCCGCCCGGTCGCGCCGCCGCCGCTGCTCGGCGTACGTCGCCGTCGGCCTGGGAGACGCGGCCGGCGAAGACGACGAGCAGGAGGAGGGCGACGAGGGCGGGAGCGAGAACCGCCAGCTCCACTGCCACCGATCCGCGGGCGTCGACGTCGCACCGGAGGGTCACCGTTGGTCCTCCGGCACGAACCTCTCGACGGGGGCTTGCGCCACCGAAAGGACTCCCCAGCTGAAACC
>JAHWKC010000202.1 GCA_019348095.1 Pseudomonadota bacterium
ACCTCGGGGGCCAGCGCCCACAGCGACTCCCGCCCCGGACGGAAGAAGTCGATTCTGATCTCTTCGTCGGGCGGAGCGCCCTTCCACAGAACCCCCCCGCCCAAGGGGGTCCGGTTGCCGGCGAAGGCCATGGAGTGGGTTCGTCCGAGGTTCTCGATGCACACCTTGCCGTCAGTGAGGTCCCGCGGCGGAGGATCGACGGGCACGTCCAGGGCGCCCGGGGCGTAGCCACCCTCCACGCGTCGCCGACTCACCAACTCAGCGGAGTCGGTGTCGACGATGGAGAATCTCAGGGGTTCGCCCCCCGTCCCGCTGTCCCACCCGGCGTAGACCCGCAATGTGGCCGTCTCGGCCGGGACGAACTGGCCTTGCTCGCAGCGCTCCTCCCCCGGCGGGACGACGAGCACCGCGCCGCTGGCGACGATCGCCTTGCCGGCGCCGCCGCTGTCGCACACGCCGGCCAGCTTCAGCAGTTGGTTGAGCTCGACGAAGTCGCGGTCTAGTTCGAAATCAATGCGCTGCATGGGGATGGCCGCAATCCTGGGGGATCAGTGGGTGCGCAGGTTCGCAGCGGCGCGCGGCACGTGCAAGCGGCGCGCGGTGGCCGGCGCGGATCGGTATATTCGGCCGCTGTCGCGCTCCGCGCCTTCCGGCTGAACCGATGACCCACGCTACCGCCACTCCTAAAAAATCCGCGGTCGACCGCTTCCTCAATATCGTCGAGTCCGGCGGCAACGCACTGCCGCACCCGGCCACGCTGTTTGCGATCCTTGCGATGGTGGTGGTGTTGCTGTCGTGGATCACCTCGCAGCTCGAGCTGTCGGTGCAGCACCCGACCACCGGCGAGCTGATCACGCCGGTCAACCTGATGAGCATCGCCGGCCTGCATCGCATCCTGACCGGGCTGGTCACCAACTTCACCAGCTTCGCGCCGCTGGGCACGGTGCTGGTGTCGCTGATCGGCATCGGCGTGGCCGAGCATTCCGGATTGATCGGCGCCGCACTGCGGCAGCTGGTGCTGGCCGCGCCGCGGTTCCTGCTGACCCCGGTGATGGTGTTCGCCGGCGTCATGTCGAACATGGCCAGCGAGATCGGCTACGTGCTGCTGGTGCCGCTGGCCGGGCTGGTGTTCCTCGCCGCCCGGCGACATCCGATCCTCGGCATGGCGGCGGCATTCGCCGGCGTCTCGGGCGGCTATTCGGCCAATCTGCTGCTGGGCACGATCGATCCGCTGCTGGCCGGACTGTCGCAGGAGGCCGCGCAGATCATCGACCCGGCCTACACCGTCAGCCCGGCGGCCAACTGGTACTTCATGATCGTCTCGACCTTCCTGGTCACCGGCCTGGGCTGGTGGGTGACCGAACGCTTCGTGGCGCGGCGCTTTCCCGATGCGCCCGAGGCCGAGGGTGGCAACGACATCGAGCCGATGAGCGCGGCCGAGAAGCGCGGCCTGCTGTTCGCGATCGTCGCCAGCGCCGCGGTCACTGCGCTGGTGTTGTGGGGCACGGTGCCGGGCGATGGTTTCCTGCGCGATCCGGGCACCGGCGACCTGCTGAACTCGCCGTTCCTGCGCGGCATCGTTGCGCTGATCTTCATCTACGGCGTCGTCGCCGGCGTCGCCTATGGCATCGGCGCGGGTACCATCAAGAGCGATGCCGACGTGATCAACGGCATGGGCAAGAGCATGAGCACCCTGGGCGTCTACCTGGTGCTGACGTTCTTCGCCGCGCAGTTCGTGGCGTTCTTCAACTGGACCCAGCTCGGGCTGATCTTCGCGGTTAACGGCGCGGCGGTGCTGGCCCAGCTGGAGCTGCCCGGTATCGTGCTGTTCGCCTGCTTCATCGTGCTGACCGCCACGGCCAACCTGTTCATGGGCTCGGCCTCGGCCAAGTGGGCGCTGATGGCGCCGGTGTTCATCCCGATGTTCATGCTGCTGGGCTACTCACCGGAGTTGACCCAGATCGGCTACCGCATCGGCGACTCGGTGACCAACATCATCTCGCCGATGATGAGCTACTTCGCGCTGATCATCGCCTTCCTGCAGCGCTACGAACCCAAGGCCGGCATCGGCACGGTGGTCGCGGTGATGCTGCCGTATTCAATGGTGTTTATGATCGGCTGGACCGTGCTGTTCGCGGTCTGGATGGCGATGGGCTGGCCGATCGGGCCGGGGGCCCCGCTGGCGTACCTACCCGCAACCTGACTGGAGGCAACGCGCATGACGATCGAACTGCAGATGCTGGCGTGGACCATCGTGCTGGGCCTGGTGCATTTGTCGCTCGCGGCGGCACTGTCGACACAGCAGCGAGGCCTGAAGTGGAACGCGGGCGCGCGCGACGATTCGCCAAGGGCGCTGACCGGCGCCGCCGCGCGCATCGGCCGGGCCTGGGTGAATTTCCTGGAGACTTTCGCGTTTTTTGCCGCCGCGGTGCTGGCGGTGGTGCTGACCGATCGGGCCGATGGCGAAACCGCGCTGGGCGCGCAACTGTATTTCTGGTCGCGGCTGCTGTACGTGCCGGTGTACGCGGCGGGCATTGCGTACCTGCGCACGTTGATCTGGGCCTTATCGCTGGTCGGCATCGTGATGCTGCTGCTGGGGCTGTTCTGACCGGAGCCTCACGGTGTTCACAGAAGCGCGCCCAGTACGCCTTGTAGGAGCGGGCCATGCCCGCGACAGCGCGATTCGTAGTGAAGCGATCGCGCCCATGGGGCGCTCCTACAGGGAAGTTGGCGCTTGGGCGGCGGAATTGCACAACGCGCGCTTGCCGGCCGGGCTGAGCTGTTTGATCGCGTATTCGGCACGGCTGGCGGCGGCGCGGTCGGCGTATCGGAAACTTGCCAGCAGCCGCACCGGCGGGCGCGAACGGGTGTAGCGGGCGCCCTTGCCGGCGGCGTGTTCAGCGTAACGCCGCGCCACATCGACGGTGATCCCGGTATAAATGCTGCCGTCGCGGCATTCCAGCAGATAGACGAACCAGGATGACATCGCCCCAGCTTAGGCGAGCCCCGCGGTTTCCGCTGCCATCCCGCAGCGGCTGCGGCATGGCGCCTGAACACCCGACATGCTGAACACGGAACATGAACCCCGGTCACGAGACAGGTAGACCGATGTCATTGCCCTGACCCGGCGCGGCCGACACAATGACTGATCAAACGGGAGAGCCGCATTTGAGCGCCGTCATCGACACACCCAGTAGCAGCGTCAACCTGCGCAAGCTGTGCGCGCAGTTCGCCAAACCACAGCTAGGCCGCGCGGTCTGGCAGCTGATCAACACGCTGGTGCCGTTCGCGCTGATCTGGGCGCTGATGGCCTGGAGCGTGGTCGACCAGTGGGGCTACGGCTGGACGCTGCTGCTGGCCTTGCCGGCGGCCGGCCTGTACGTGCGCGCCTTCATCATCCAGCACGACTGCGGGCACGGTTCGTTCCTGCCCAGCCAGCGCGCCAATGACACCGTCGGCCGCTGCCTCGGGCTGGTCACGCTGTTCCCGTACGGTTACTGGAAAAAGACCCACGCCGTGCACCACGGCACCTCGGGCAACCTGGACCGCCGCGAGATGGGCGATATCGAGACGCTGACGGTCGCCGAATACCGGTCGCTGTCGGGGTTTCGCCGCTTCTGCTACCGCTTCTACCGCAGCACGCCGGTGCTGCTCGGCATCGGCCCGGCCTACCAGTTCGTGATCAAGCACCGCTTCCCGTTCGACCTGCCGTTCTCCTGGAAGAAGGAGTGGGCCAGCGTGTTGCTCAACAACCTGATGCTGCTGCTGGTCGGCGGAGCGATGGGTTTTGCGATCGGCTGGTCGACCGTGCTGCTGGTGCACCTGCCGGTGGTGCTGATCGCCGGGGCGCTGGGGGTCTGGCTGTTCTACGTGCAGCACACCTTCGAGGACGCCTACTGGACCCGGGGGAAGCAGTGGGATTCGCACGAGGCCGCGATCGCCGGCAGCTCGTTCTACGACCTGCCGCGGGTGATGCACTGGTTCACCGGCAACATCGGTTACCACCACATCCACCATCTCGCCAGCCGCATCCCCAACTACCGGCTGCGCGAGTGCTTCGAGTCGAGCCCGCTGTTGCAGGCCGCGCCGCGGCTGACGCTGTGGACCAGCCTGCGCAGCGCCAGGCTGAAGCTGTGGTGCGAGGAGTCGCAGCGCATGGTGGGCTTCCCCAAGCGCTAGTCCGTAGGGTGGGCACGCTCTTGGTGCCCACCATCGCGGAAGGTGGGCACAAAAAGCGTGCCCACCCTACGGCCCTGTCCTGCAGAGCCGGGCTTGTCGGCCCAGCCTGGTCCGCATCGACGGCAATGCTGCGATCATGGCCGCATGACCGATACCACCGCCGACCGCATGTTCGCTTCCCTGCCGCTGCCGCCGGCCCTGCTGCAGGGGGTCGATGCGCTCGGCTACGCGCGGATGACCCCGATCCAGGCGCAGGCGTTGCCGGCGATCCTCGATGGCCGCGACCTCATCGCGCAGGCGCCGACCGGCAGCGGCAAGACCGCGGCATTCGGGCTCGGCCTGCTGCATCGGCTCGATGCGGCGCGCATCCAGACCCAGGCGCTGGTGCTGTGCCCCACCCGCGAGCTGGCCGACCAGGTCGGCAAGCAGTTGCGCAGGCTTGCCGTCGGCATCCCCAACCTGAAGATCTCGATCCTCTGCGGCGGCATGCCGCTGGCGCCGCAACTGGCGTCGCTGGAGCACGATCCGCACGTGGTAGTCGGCACCCCAGGACGCGTGCAGGAGCTGCTGCGCAAGAAGGCGCTGCACCTGCGCGGGGTTCGCGTGCTGGTGCTGGACGAGGCCTTCAACGGGCTGGACCGCACTTCCGCGGAGCAGCTGACCACCGAGCTGGACCAGCGGCGGAGCGCCGGCGCGGGAATCCTGCTCGCCAGCCACGACCTCGGCTTCCTCGCGGAATGGTGCGACCGGGGCGTGCTCCTTGCTCCGGGTGGGCGGGTGGTGGGGGTGGCCGG
>JAHWKC010000203.1 GCA_019348095.1 Pseudomonadota bacterium
CGGCCGATACGGGTCAGGCGCTCGCCCAGGGCGTTCAGCCGGTTGGCTTCGGCCTGCAGCTCGCCGAGCCGGGCGGCCAGCGCGTTGATCTCGCGCTGCGCGTCGCGGCGGGTGGCCTCGATCTGCGCCTGCTGGGCATTCACCTGGGCCCGCAGGCTGGCGTTGTAGGCGATACCGGCGCCGCTACCCATCGCCAGGCCGGTACCCAGCAGCAGCGCGACGAACAGGCCGGGACGGCGGCTGCCGAACGCGGCGGCATGCTGGAGCAATTGCCCCAGTACGCCGCCTGGAGTGTTTACGATGGCCTGGTTTCTGGATTGATAGGTCATGTCGATGTCCGATTACAGGTCCAAGCCCCCGTCGCGGCGTCCGTCGTCCCCCCAGCCTGCGCTCGAGGCGCTGCTGGCGGAGCCGGCGGGCGACCCGATCCGGCGAGCCCTCTGGCTCGACGGGCTGGACCGTCGATTACGCCCCCACCTGCCGTATTCACTTGCCGCGCACGCGCGGCTGGCTAACTTTGAAAACGGCAGGCTCGTGTTCGTGGTTGATGCCCCGGTGTGGCGGGCCAAGCTGAGGCTCGCGGCCCCGGAGTTGCTCGATGCGGCCCGTTCCCTCGGGATTGCTGCGGCCGAACTCGTCGTCAAGACGGCTGTTCCGGTGGCCCACCCCATGCAGGCACCGCGTCCGGCCATTCCCTTGTCAGCGGCTACCCAGCAAGCCTTGCAAGCTGCGCTGGCGTCGCTGAAGGAGCCCGGTCCGTCGGATTCCCGTGGTGCTCGTTCCGGTGGCGCTGGTTCAGATGACGCTGGTTCCGATGATTCGACCTGAGGCTGCGGGCTTCGTGGCGTGGCTTTGCCATGCAGCCGCGCCAATGAGTGCGAGGCATCCTAACGGCGCCCGGGCAGGTTTTTGTTAACAAACCCGCGCCGATTCACGGAAATGCGTTACGGGATCGTTAAAAAACGACGGGGCTTGCCCCTTCTATGTGAGCCAACGCATGTTTGCGGCCGTACAGGCCCCGTTGGCCGACCATTGGCTTGCCCCGCTGCTTGTGCGGGCATGGGGCGCTCTACGCTGGCCGCTTTTCGTAGGAGCGCCCCATGGGCGCGATCGCTCTGCTGCGCGTGTGGGACGATCGCGGGCGTGGCCCGCTCCTACAAAAGCGCGGCGGGCGCGGGCGTGGCCCTCGTACACATGCGCGGCGCTTGTAGAGCGGAGCTTGCTCCGCTGCGGCTGCCTAGATCGTCAGCGGCGCGCCGTAGGTCACCGGGACCGGTTCATTGCCGGTGAAGGTCACTTCTTCCCAAGCCGAGCGTTCTGCCAGCAGGGCGCGGACCAGGGTGTTGTTGAGCGCGTGGCCTGACTTGAAGCCTTCGTAGGCGCCGATGATCGGGTGGCCGGCCAGGTACAGGTCGCCGACCGCATCGAGAATCTTGTGCCGCACGAACTCGTCGGCATAACGCAGTCCGTCATCGTTGAGCACGCGGAACTCGTCGAGCACGATCGCGTTGTCCATCGAGCCGCCCAGCCCGAGGTTGCGCTCGCGCATGTATTCCAGGTCGCGCATGAAGCCGAAGGTGCGGGCGCGGCTGACTTCCCTGACGTAGGACGCGGTGGAGAACTCCACTTCCGCGCGCGACTGGGTGGACGGAATCGCGGGGTGGTCGAACTCGACCGTGAAGCCGATGCGGAAGCCGTGATGAGGCTCGAACCGCGCGACCTTGTCGCCGTCGCGCACCTCGACCGGATGGATGATCCGGATGAATCGCTTGGGTGCTTCCTGCTCGGCGATGCCGGCCGACTGCAGCAGGAACACGAACGGACCGGCCGAGCCGTCCATGATCGGCACTTCCGGCGCGGACAGCTCGACGTAGGCGTTGTCGATGCCCAGCCCGGCCATGGCCGAGAGCAGGTGCTCGACGGTCTGCACCTTGCCGGCGCCACAGCTCAGGCCGGTGCACAGCACGGTCTCGGTGACCAGCTCGGCGCGCGCAGGCAGCTCCACCACCGGGTCCAGGTCGACCCGGCGGAACACGATGCCGGCATCGACCGGGGCCGGCCGCAGGGTAAGAAAGACCTTCTCGCCGCTGTGCAGCCCGACGCCGGTGGCGCGGATCACATTCTTGAGGGTGCGCTGGCGCAGCATGGGCTCGGGTCTGTTGTGGTTTCTGTGGCGCTACGATCGGCAGGACGCGGTGTCGTGTCGCGGAACGGGAACTTGCCGACGGCAGGGGTTCATGCGCGGAGACCGGGTAAAGCGTCCGACTCGGGCACCGGGAAATTCATGACGCTGAAGCGGCGAAAGAGTAGCACGCAGGCAGCTGAACCTGAACGGAAAGGGCGCGCTGTCCTGTCGATGTCATCGACGCTGTGGAAACTGACCGGTCGGCCGTGACCGACCGGTCAAAAGTGCCCCGGGCCAGGCCCGGGGCCAGTCGAGGATGGACGCTGGCGCTGCGGTCGCGGCCGCTCAGTCGGCCTGCCTGCGCAGGAACGCTGGGATATCCAGGTAGCTGTCGCTGGCGCCGAAGTCGGCCGCCGCAGGCGCCGGCGCGGCGGCCTCCGCGCTGCCGTGGGACCTGCTGCGCAGTTCGCCAAAGCCCGGCGTCGCCGCCGTGTAGTCGCCCTCGCCGTTGTCGATCGGCAGCCCGGTGGTGCCGTCGCGGACCAGTCGCACCGGCGAGCGCTGGGTATCGCGCTCGCGGCCCCTGACCGCGACGCGGTTGAGCCCGGTGGCAACCACCGTGACCCGGACCGTGTCGCGCATGTCCGGGTCGAGCACGGTGCCGATCACCACGGTGGCGTCTTCGGCGGCGAACGCCTCGATGGTGCGGCCGACCTCGTCGAACTCGGCCATGGTGAAGTCCGGGCCGGCGGTGATGTTGACCAGGATGCCGTTGGCGCCCTGCAGGTTGACGTCGTCGAGCAGCGGGTTCTGGATCGCCGCCTCGGCCGCGGCCTGGGCGCGGTCATCGCCGCCCGAGGTACCGGTGCCCATCATCGCCAGGCCCATCTCCGACATCACCGTGCGCACGTCGGCGAAGTCGACGTTGATCAGGCCCGGCCGCACGATCAGGTCGGCAATGCCCTGCACGGCGCCGAGCAGCACGTCGTTGGCGGCGCGGAACGCCTGGATCATGGTCGCGTTGCGGCCCAGCACGGTGATGAGCTTCTCGTTGGGGATGGTGATCAGCGAGTCGCAGTGGTGGCTGAGCTCCTCGATGCCCTTGAGCGCGACCTGCATGCGGCGGCGGCCTTCGAACGGGAACGGCTTGGTGACCACGGCCACCGTCAGGATGCCCATCTCCTTGGCCAGCTGCGCCACCACCGGCGCCGCGCCGGTGCCGGTGCCGCCACCCATGCCGGCGGTGATGAACACCATGTCGGCGCCCTGCATCGCGTCCATCAGGCGCTCGCGGTCCTCCAGCGCGGCCTGCCGGCCGACCTCCGGATTGGCGCCCGCGCCCAGGCCCTTGGTGACGTTGCTGCCGAGCTGCAACTGCAGCTTGGCGCCGCAGTTCTTGATCGCCTGCGAGTCGGTGTTGGCGGTGATGAACTCAACGCCGTCGACATTCCCGCTGACCATGTGGGCGACTGCGTTGCCGCCACCGCCACCGACGCCGATCACCTTGATGATCGCGTTGGGGGCCATGCTTTCTACCAGTTCAAAGTGCGCCATTGTCTCGTCCTCGAAGTGTGGGTCTAGTTATGTTTTGGGGAGGTGCGTGTAAGTAAGTGTCTTCGCCGTCGTCGTGTTGCTTGAGGTGGGAACAGGGAACGGGGAACAGGGAACTGTGGAAGCGCGACGATGTGCCGTGAGACCGCTTCCGGGCAACAATGCAAACCGGCCGAGCGAGCCAATCGCTGCGCAATGCACGTTCCCGGTTTCCTGTTCCCGCTTTTCATGCCCCGCTCCATCAAAACTCGCCCCGATACCAGTTCTTCAACTTGTTGAAGAACGAGCCCGCCCGCCCGGTCGAGATCACCGGCCGCCGCGGGTTCTCGATCTGGCTGCCCATCAGCAGCAGGCCCACGCCGGTGGCGTGCACGGGGTTGCCGACGACTTCGCCCAGGCCGGTCACGTGCTGCGGGATGCCCACGCGCACCGGCATCTGCAGCATTTCCTCGGCCAGCTCGACCACCCCTTCCATCTTTGCCGCGCCGCCGGTCAGCACCATGCCGGCACGCACGTGCTGCTCGAAGCCGCTGCGCCGCAGTTCGGCCTGGACCATCTCGAAGATCTCCTCGTAGCGCGCCTGCACCGCCTGGGCCAGCGAGGCGCGCGGCATGCGCCGCGGCGGGCGGTCGCCGACGCTCGGCACCTGGATCGACTCCTCCGCGGTCGCCATCTGCGCCAGCGCGCAGGCGTAGCGGACCTTGATCTGCTCGGCTTCCGGCGTAGGCGTGCGCAGCATGTGGGCGATGTCCTCGGTGACCTTGTCACCGGCGATGCCGAGGCTGGCCGAGTGGGCGATCGCGCCATGCACGAACACCGCGATGTCTGTGGTGCCCGCGCCCATGTCCACCAGCACCACGCCCAGCTCGCGCTCGTCGTTGGTGAGCACCGCGTGGCTGGAGGCGAGCACGCCCAGGACCAGGTCGTCGACCTGCAGCCCGCAGCGCTGCACGCACTTGCTGACGTTGGTCGCGGCCGACTGCGCGCACACCACCAAGTGCGCGTGCACCTCCAGGCGCACCCCGCTCATCCCGACCGGATTGCGGATGCCTTCCTGCGAGTCGTCCAGCACGTAGTCGCGCGGGATCGCGTGCAGGATCCTCTGGTCGGCCGGTATCGCGACGGCCTTGGCCGCGTCGAGCACGCGGTCCAGGTCGGAGAAGCTGACCTCGCCGTCGCGGATCGGCGCGATGCCCTGCGAGTTGCGGCACTGCACGTGGCTGCCGGAGATGGACGCGTAGACCGAGCGGATCTCGCAGCCGGCCATCAGCTCGGCCTCCTCGATCGCACGCTGG
>JAHWKC010000204.1 GCA_019348095.1 Pseudomonadota bacterium
AAGCGCGAACCGGCCGCGACCCTGAGCTGGCTGATCAGCCTGGCGGCGCTGCCGGTGCTGGGCTTTTTCATCTACTACGTTTTCGGTCCCCAGCGCATTCGCCGGCAAAGGCTGCGGCGCGACCGCACGCGCGCCGGGTTGCCGTCGCTGCCGTCCGGGCTGTCGCCGAGCCCGGAGGCGATCGAACTGGCGTCGATCGGCCAGACCACGACTGGACTGCCGCCGACCACGGCAACCGCCGTGCAGTTGCTGGTCGACGGGGCGGCCAAATACCAGGCGGTACTCGCCGCGATCGCGCAGGCGCGCGAGCGCATCCACCTTGAGTACTACATTTTTGAACCCGATCGCACCGGCACGGCGCTGCGCGACGCCCTGATCGAACGCGCCCGGGCGGGCGTGCAGGTGCGGCTGCTGCTCGATGCGGTCGGCTCGGGCAACCTCAAGCAGGCGTTTGTGCAGCCGTTGCTCGATGCCGGCGGCGAGTTCGCGTGGTTCCACCCGATGCGCTTCCACCGGTTGTGGAAGCGGCCGTGGCTGAACCTGCGTACCCATCGCAAGATCCTGGTGATCGACGACACCGTCGCGTTCACCGGCGGCATCAACATCACCGACGCGCAGGACGAGCGATTGGGCCAGGCGGCCTACCGCGACCTGCACCTGCGCCTGGAAGGTGATGTGGTCCGCGAGCTGCAAATGGTGTTCATCGAGGACTGGGCCTACGCCACCGGGCGCGCGCCGCTGGCGTTGCCGAGCCGCACCGTGGAGGTCGGCACGATTGCCGCGCAGGTGGTGGTGTCAGGACCGGACTCGCTGTGGGAGTCGATCCACCGGCTGCATGTCGGCGCAATCCATGCCGCGCGGCGCCGGGTGTGGCTGGTCACCCCCTACTTCGTGCCGGGCGAGGCCGCGCGCATGGCGCTGACCTCGGCCGCGCTCGGCGGGCTCGATGTGCGGCTACTGGTGCCCAAGATGAGCGACAGCCGCCTGGTCACCTACGCCGCCCGCTCGTACTTCGACGAGCTGCTGACCGCCGGCGTCAAGATCTACGAGTACGGTCCGCGCCTGCTGCACAGCAAGGCGCTGCTGTGCGACGACAACTTCACGATCCTCGGCAGCGCCAACTTCGATCACCGCAGCTTCCGGCTCAACTTCGAGGTCTCGGTGATGTTTCTGGACACCACCCTGGCCGGCCGTCTGGCGGCGCTGATCGAACACGAATGCGGCGAGTGCACGCCGGTTCACCACGACCGCGCCCGCCCGCTGTGGCGATCGCGCCTGCCAGAAGCACTGGCACGGCTGGTGTCTCCGCTGCTGTAATCCGACCGACGGCTGTCAAAGCCGTTCGACGGGTGAACCAGAACCGGCCGGGCGGGTACACTCGTCTCGCCAATCGCTCGATCCGGAGCCCGCAAATGTTGCCCTGGCTGTTTCTGTTGCTGGCGCTGGCCGCGTTCGCGGTCGCGTTCAAGACCCCTTCGGTGGGCGTGCTCGTGGTCTGCCTGCTGGCCGCGTTCGCATTGATGCTGGCCTGGATCATCGGGCTGCTGCAGCAGCGCCTGGGCAGCCGCGGGCGGGACGAGTCGCAGATGATCGATCCGGTCGAACTGCGCCGCCTGCGCGAACAAGCCGAAGCGCGGAAGCTGGCGGAGTCGCAATCGGAGCCGCCGCGCTAGGCCAAGCCGGCGGCTTCTGGCGATGTCGCCAGCGGCAGCGCTTGTCGTGGTGACAGGCGCTGCGCCAACATGCGTGCCCGACATTCCAGGCCCGCCCGCATGACCGTACTGAGCGTCAACGTCAACAAGATCGCCGTACTGCGCAATTCGCGCGGCGGCGCCGAGCCCGACGTGGTGCGTGCGGCCGCCGTGTGCCTCGACGCCGGCGCTCACGGCATCACCGTGCATCCGCGGCCGGACGCACGCCACATTCGCGCCGACGACGTGTATGCACTGGCGGAGCTGACCCGCGCCCGCGGGGTCGAGTTCAATCTGGAAGGCAACCCATTCGCACCCGCGCGCGAAGGCTATCCGGGTTTGCTCGCGTTGTGCGCGCGCGTGCGGCCGGCGCAGGTGACCCTGGTGCCGGACGACGATGGCCAGCTCACTTCCGACCACGGCTTCGATTTTCGCCGCGATGCCGACGCGCTGCGCCCCTTGATCGCCGAGCTCAAGGACTGTGGCTGCCGGGTCAGTGTGTTCGCCGACGCCGATGGGGAGAATGATGCCGCCGACCTCGAACGGGCGGCCGCCGCGGGCGCCGACCGGATCGAGTTGTATACCGGTCCCTACGCCGAGGTGGCGGCCTGCGGCAAAGCGTCGGCGATGCTCGAACGATTTGCCCGTACGGCAGACCGCGCGCGGGCGGCGGGGCTGGGGGTCAATGCCGGCCACGACCTCAGCCAGGCCAACCTGGCGATGTTCCTGCGCAGCGTACCCGGCGTGCTGGAGGTCTCCATCGGCCATGCGCTGATCGCCGAAGCGCTGTACGAAGGGCTCACCGGGACCGTTCGCGGTTATCTCGGGATACTCGGCTCCCTCCCCGCTGCCAACAAGGGTTGAGGGCATCGCGCTGGCGGGGCGCTTCCCCCAGCACCTGTAGGAGCTCCGTTGTTCGGCGCGACCTGATCCCACCACCGCGCGCCATGCGGCGCGGCCGTGCCCATGGGGCGCTCCTACAGAGTTCGTGGGCAGCGTTATGACCGGGTCTGCCGGTAAACCCCTTGGACAAAAAAACGCCGCCCGGAGGCGGCGTTCACAACATCACATCGATACGCGTGGCGTCTGCTCAGTCGCGGACGAACCCGATCTTGTTCATCTGTGCATTCTTTGCGTGCGCCAGCACCTTGGCCAGAACGCCGTAGCTGGCTTCGGCATTGGTGTCGATTTCCAGCGTGGGCTGGTTGGTCGGATCACGCTCGACCTCGACCCGCATCAGGTTCGGCAATGCCGATACCGGCTGCGGCGCGTTGTTCCAGAACACCTGGCCATTGGCGTCGATCCGCAGGCGGATCGGCGGCGGCGGCTCCTGCGTCCGCGGTGGCGGGTTCAGGGTGCGCTGGGGCAGACCGACCTCGATCGGGTAGGTCTGGATCGGCGCGGTCACCATGAAGATGATCAGCAGCACCAGCATCACGTCGACCAGCGGCGTGACGTTGATATCGGCCATTGCGCCGCCAGAGGCGTCGGTAGTGAAAGCCATCTCGTAATCTCCGGGTGACCGTTACTGTTCGCGGGTCGCGACGAAGCCGACCTTGCGCATGCCCTGGTCCTGGGCGGTCTGCACCACGTCCTGCACGATCCGGTACTTGGTGGTGCGGTCACCACGCACGTTGATCTGCGGCTGCGGGGTCTTCTGCGCCTCCACCGAGAGCCTGCTCTCCAGCAGGCCCGGGGTGATCGGCTCGTCGTTCCAGAACAGCGAGCCGTCCTCGAGCACCGCCAAGTTGATCGGCGCCACCTCCACCCGGCTTTCCCTGTCGACCAGATTGGCTTCGGGCAGATCGATCTTGACCTTATGGGTCATGAGGGGGGCGGTGATCATGAAAATGATCAGTAGCACCAGCATCACGTCCACGAGGGGCGTGACGTTGATCGAGGCCATGGGCCCGCCGCTGTCATTGCCGGAACTGAAAGCCATGTCTGAACTCCAACTAGGCGTAGATGACGACGTGGCTTAGCGCTTGACCGACAGGTCGCCGACGCGAGAGCCGGTGGCGAAGAAGTCGTGCAGGTCGTGCGCGAAGGTGTCGAACTTGTTGTAGGTGGTGCGGTTGATGCGGACGAAGAAGTTGTACGCCAGCACCGCCGGGATCGCGACGAACAGACCGATCGCGGTCATGATCAGCGCCTCGCCGACCGGACCTGCCACCGCCTGCATCGATGCATCGCCCGACAGGCCGATACGGATCAGCGCGTGGTAGATGCCCCACACCGTGCCGAGCAGACCGACGAACGGCGCGGTCGCACCGACCGAGGCGAGCAGCGTCATGCCGTTCTCCAGGCGACCGCTTTCGCGGGTGACCGCCTGACGCAGGGCACGGTCGACGAACTCGGAACGGTTCAGCGATTCGACCAGGCGCGAGCCTTCATTGCGCTGGTGGTGAGACGCGGCCAGCGCGGCGTCGAGCGCGATCTTGGAGAACGGCTCACTGGCGGGCTGCTCTTCCATGTAGCGGATCGCGTCCTGCGCATTGGTGGTTTCCCAGAACGTGTTCATCACCCGGTCGGACCGGGACCGCAGGCGCATGTTCTTGACCGCGTTGAAGATCATCCAGTACACGGACATCGCCGACATCACCACCAAGGTGATGAAGACGATCCAGGACAGGACGTCGAAGTGTTGGATCATGGCGCCGAAGCTCATTTGCTGGAGCGCTTCGGCGTTGGAGCCTCCGGCGGAGGCGGCGGCGGTGGTTGGTTCCTGCAGCATGACGCTTACCTTCTGGATGTCGTGGAAGTGAGGTCGTGTAAGTAAGAAGCTTCGGGATGGAGCAACACAGGTCCTGACTGGCTGGAACTAACGGCCAAGACTGAAATCGACCGGGACCCGCACACGGCTGGCCACCTGCTGGCCGTCCTGAACAGCCGGATTGAAGCGCCAGCGTCGTGCGGCCTCGATCGCCGAGCGGTCGAGATCGCGGTTGCGGCTGGAACGTTCGACTTCGACGTTCAGCACGTTGCCCTGGGCGTCGATGCTGATGACCAGGATCACCGTGCCCTCGATACCCGAGCGTACCGCGGCAGGCGGGTAGCGCGGCGGATTCATCGCCCGCGAGGAGGCATCGACGCTGCCGATGGTGTTCGCCGGTGCCGGCGGCGACGGCGGCGACGGCGGCGGTGCCGGGACGTCGATCGGGCTCGGATCGTCGACGATGATCGGCGGATCCTCCGGCGGCGGCGGCAGCGGCGTCGGCGTCGGCGGCGCCAGGGTGCGCGGCGG
>JAHWKC010000205.1 GCA_019348095.1 Pseudomonadota bacterium
GCGCCCGGAAACGCGTTGGCAGAAAGAGCAAGGTCAGCCGCACTCGATGAACCATTCAGCTTCTTGAGCGTTGCGGCCCGTTCCGGCACACACGATTCTGCTACCTTTTTTCTCCTGTTCAGGAATGCCGAGGGGGCGGTCTTCATCGACCGCGGCCGTAGGCAAAGGAAATGCAGCGCAATGGCCACACCCGCCAGCTCCGGTCGCATCCTCGTCGTCGACGACCAGGCAGCCAACCTGCGGGTGGTCGACAACCTGCTCACGCGCCAGGGATACGAGGTGATCACCGCCGACCACGGCGAGCATGCGCTGAGCCAGTACGCGCAGCTGCGGCCGGACCTGGTGCTCCTGGACATGATGATGCCGGGCATGGACGGCTTCGAGGTGCTGGCGGCGATGCGGGCCCGGACCCCGGCGCTGCGGGTGCCGGTGGTATTCGTGACCGCCGCGCAGGACCGCGAGCTGCTGCTGCGTGCGTTCGACGCCGGGGTGGTCGACTACGTCACCAAGCCCTTCCTGCCCGAGGAGCTGCTGGCCCGGGTCAATGCACACATCGGACTGAAGATGACCCGCGATCGCCTCGAGCGGGTCGCGCGCGAGCGCGAAGAGCTGGTCAACCTGGTCGCGCACGATCTAAAGAACCCGCTGACCAGCGTGCTGTTCGCCAGCGATATTTTGCGCAGCGCCGGCTGCAAGCCCGAGCGCGTGCCGCGCTACCTGCAGATGATCCACGAGAGCGCCACCGACGCGCTCGGCTACATCCGCCACTACCTGGAGAGCCAGGCCGACAGCGGCAAGCGCGATCAGCATGCCTGTGCCGGGCTGGACGCGACGCTGCAATGGCTGCTGCGGCGCTACGAGATGCAGCTGGAGGCCTGCGGGATCGCGGTGGAGGTGGTGCGGCCGCCGGCGGAGGCGCGGGTCGCCATCGACGAGCGCGTGCTGCGCCAGGTCAGCGAGAACCTGATCACAAACGCGATCAAGTACGCCCCCGGCAGCGAGCTGTCGATCGCCGGTCGCGCCGGTGCGCCGGGGTACTGGCAGCTGGTGGTGGCCGACCGCGGCCCGGGCATCGCCCCGAACCTGCAGCGCGAGCTGTTCAAGCCGTTCACCCGGCTGCACGACCGCGACGACGGCATTTCCAGCGGGCTGGGCCTGTCGCTGGCCAAGCAGATCATCGACGATGCCGGCGGCCAGCTGTGGTACGAGGCGCGCAAGCACGGCGGCGCGCGGTTCGTGATCGAGTTGCCCGAAGCCACCGTGGAGTGCTGAGGCGGGCGCGCGTCGATCCGGCTCGAGCGCGACTGTACCTCGCCTGTAGGAGCGGCTTTAGCCGCGATCCGGAACCGGCACCTGCTATTCGACCACGATCGCGGCTGAAGCCGCTCCTACACGAGCCCGAGTGAGCCCGGACTCACTCGGCCGATGCGCTCGGCGCCTTCGACGTGGCGCGCGTGCTGCGGGCGGGCTTCCTGCGTGCGGCGCCGCCGTTGGCGCGCCGGGCGTCGATGCGTTGCGACTCGCCCTCGATCGAGCCGTTTTCGGCCTGCCGGGCCTTGCGCCGCGCGGCATACCAGAGCAGTCCGGCCCCGGCGGCGGTGGCGATCACGATCGCCGGGTTGCGCCGCACCACGCTCGCCGCCACCCGTGCCCCGGACTTCAGCGCGCCCAGCTTGACCCCGGTCTGCAGCCATTGGCCGGCGCTCGGCATCGCCTGCTGGAAGTTGTCGCCGACCTTGCCGGCCAGCTCAAGCGCGCGATCGGACAGGTCCAGCGCGCGCTCCGACAGCGAATCGAACTTGTTCATCGTCAGCAATCCTTCAGGGGAATGACGATCAGTGTCGGCCGGCTGCCGTTGAAGGCGCGTGAGCGCACCCGCTTCAGGTGCCGCGCGGTTTGGCCCGGTGGGTGGCGGTGGCGGTCCACGGATCCTCGGGCCAAGGGTGCTTGGGGTAGCGGCCTTTCATCTCCTTCTTCACCTCTGGATAGGTGCGCTCCCAGAAGCCGCGCAGGTCCTGGGTGACCTGCAGCGGACGGGCAGCCGGCGACAGCAGGTGCAGCATCAGCGGCACCCGGCCGTCGACGATGCGCGGGGTGTCGGCCAGGCCGAACAGCTCCTGCAGCTTGACTGCGAGCACCGGCGCTAACGGCTGGTCCGCGCTGGCATCGAAATCGTAGTGGATGGGCCGCTCCAGTCCCGACGGCACCTGGATCCGGGTCGGGGCGAGGGCGTCGATTCGCTGCCGCAACGGCCACGGCAGGCCCGACTTCAGCGCCTCGCCCAGCTCGGCTTCACTCAACGCGTCCAGGCGGGTTTTCCCGGCGAACGCGGGCCTGAGCCAATGCTCCAGGGTGTCGAGCAACGCGGCATCCGACAGCTCGGGCAGCGCCGCTTGCTCCACCGCGAGTTCGGGCGCCCACTGGCGC
The DNA here is from genome assembly GCA_019348095.1 of Pseudomonadota bacterium. GTDB lineage: Bacteria > Pseudomonadota > Gammaproteobacteria > Xanthomonadales > Xanthomonadaceae > Novilysobacter_A. The sequence continues at coordinate 2,428 of JAHWKC010000205.1, forward strand.
AGGCAGCGCACCCGCGCGCGCCATTGCGACAGGCCCTGGGTCCACGGCAATGCGTCCAGCCCGAGCTGGCGCACCGCGTCGACCAACGCATCGGCGTAGCGTGCGGTGAGTTCGCCGCCGCTCGGACGCGCCAGCGGCTTGCTCTCCAGCACGATGCGGTCGAAGCGATGCTCGCGCACCGCGGCGATGCCGCGGATGGCGGCGTCCCAGATCACCCGGTCCTCGCTGACCAGCCGCTGCGGGAAGTCCCGGCGCAGGCGCGCTTCGTCGACCGGCGCGCCGCGCAGCACGTGCGCGTCACGGCGCTGGTCACGCAGCGCGTCGCGCAGTTCGCTGATCACCAGCCACGGCTCGCCGTACAACGCGCTGTGGTCGGACAACTTCGCGCTGCGGCCGTTGGCGAGCTGGTAACGGTACGGATCGCCGGGATGCTGACGCGCGATGCGGTCGGGAAAGGCATGCGCGAGCAGGTCGCCCAACCGATGCGCCGGCAGGTCGGGCGGCGGCGCGGCGTCTATGCGCAGGCGCTGCCGCCATTGGCGGGCCGCCTGGTCGAGCGCGGCCAGCGCCGAGCGCGAGGCCTCCGGCGGCGCGCGCCCTCCCCGGAATGCGGCCAGCGCCTGCCAGCGCGTCGCCAGCGCATCGCCTGCGCCGCGGACCGGATCGCGCGATTCGACCAACGCGGCGAGGTCGCAGGCCAGCGCAGCTTCGCGCGGATCGACCGGCGCCAGCAGCATCGCCGCCAGCCGCGGGTGGGTGCCGAGTGCGAGCATCCGCCGGCCTGTTGCGGTGATCGCATCGCCATCAAGTGCGCCGAGCCGGCGCAGCAGGTCGCGCGCGGCGGCCAACGCGCCCGGCGGCGGCGGGTCGACGAAGCGCAGGTTGGCATCGCCCCACGCGGCCAGCTCCAGCGCCAGCCCGGACAATTCCACCTGGGCGATCTCCGGCCGGCGCTGCGGCTCCAGCCGCTGCGACTGCGGCCACAAGCGGTAGGCGAAGCCCTCGGCGACGCGACCGGCGCGGCCGGCGCGCTGATCGGCCGAGGCCTGCGCGATGCTGACCACATCGAGCCGGGCGAAGCCGCTGTTGGGATCGAAGCGCGGTTCGCGGGCGAGTCCCGAATCGATCACCACGCGCACCCCGGGCAGGGTCACGCTGGATTCGGCGACGTTGGTCGCCAGTACCACGCGGCGCGTGCCTTCGGGACCGGGTTGCAGCACGCGTGATTGCTGCTCGACTGGGAGCTCGCCGTGCAGGGCCAGGATTTCGATCCGGCTGTTTTCTTCTCCTCCCGAAAGCAGATGCCCCGAGGGCGCATGTGTCAGCACCGCCTCGGCCTGCGCGATCTCGCGCTGCCCCGGCAGGAACACCAGCACGTCGCCGGGATGCTCGGCCAGCGCGTGCGCGACCGCGCGCCGTACCTGCTGCTCGAGCTTCTCGTCGCGACGCGCGGCAAAGTGCACGACTGCCACCGGATGGCTGCGCCCGGCGCTGCTCAGCCGCGGCGCGTCGAGGAAGCCGGCCAGCCGCTCGCCGTCGAGCGTGGCCGACATCAGCACGATGCGCAGGTCCTCGCGCAAGGCTGCCTGCACGTCGAGTGCCAACGCCAGCCCCAGATCTGCGGTTAGATGCCGCTCGTGGAACTCGTCGAAGACGAGCGCGCCGACGCCTTCCAGGGTTGGATCGTCCTGGATCATCCGGGTCAGGATGCCCTCGGTGACCACCACGATCCGGGTTGCCGGGGTGACCTTGTGTTCGAAGCGGATGCGATAGCCGACGGTGTCGCCGACCTGCTCGCCGCGCTGCTGCGCCATGAACTGCGCGGCCGCGCGCGCGGCGACGCGGCGCGGCTCCAGCATGATGATCCTGCCCCCATCCAGCCAGGCCGCATCCAGCAGCGCCGGCGGCACCTGGGTGGTCTTGCCCGCGCCCGGCGGCGCTTCCAGCACCAGCCGCGGATGCGCGGCCAGGCTGTCGCGGATCCGCGGCAGCAGTTCGTCGATCGGGAAGGCAGGGCGGGGCACCGGCCAAGGATACGGATCGATGCCTTCCTCCTGTAGGAGCGGCTTCAGCCGCGATCGGGTGGGTGGCCGGAAATGATTCTGGATCGCGGCTGAAGCCGCTCCTACAGGTGCTCGCCTAGAATGCCGCCATGCAACTGATCGACATCGGCGCCAACCTCACCCACGACTCGTTCGATCACGACCGCGACGCGGTACTGCAGCGTGCGCGCGAGGCCGGCATCGCGCAGCTGGTGGTCACCGGCGCCAGCCGTGAACATTCGCCGCTGGCGTTGCAGCTTGCGCAGCAGCACCCGGGCAAGCTGTTCGCCACCGCCGGGGTGCATCCGCACCACGCCAGCGAATACACCGCCGAGTGCGATGCGCAGATGCGCGCGCTGCACGAACATGCCGAGGTGGTCGCGGTCGGCGAATGCGCGCAGGTACAGCCGCGGCACGGTGTGGTGGCGTCGCGGCTGGCGGGGCGGCATACCTCGGGTCCTA
>JAHWKC010000206.1 GCA_019348095.1 Pseudomonadota bacterium
GTGCTGGGGCCGGAGCCGCGCGCGGGTTGTGCGCGCATCCGCATCCAGCTGGAGAGCGGCGCGGCGCCGGCGCCCGCCGGCATCCTCGCAGAACAGCTCGGCGCCAATGCGATGGCGCCGCTGCTGCCGCTGCTGGAGATGCTGATCGGCGGTGGCAGCGGCACGCTGCTGATCGGCGCGGGGCCGCGCTCGCGGCTGCGCATCGAGGGGGAGGCATGAACGTCGCCGTGCTGATCCCCGCCTACCACGAGGAGCTGCGTATCCGCGAGGTCGTCGAAGGCGCACTGCGGCACTGCAGCCAGGTGATCGTCGTCGATGATGGCTCCAGCGACGGCACGCGCGTGCAGCTCGACGGACTGCCGGTGCAGCTGCTGGTGCACGCCCAGTGCCGTGGCAAGGGCGAGAGCCTGCGCCACGGCTTTCGCGCGGCACTGGCGCTTGGCGTCGACGGCGTGCTGACCATGGACGGCGACGGCCAGCACAGCGCTGCCGACATCCCTCGGTTGCTGGAGGCGGCGTCGCGCCATCCGCGGCACATCGTGATCGGCGCGCGCGTGAAGAAGCGCTCGCAGCAGCCGATTCTCCGGCGGCTGGCCAACGAGTTCGGCGACTGGGGCATCGCCTGGGCCTGTGGCTACCGCATCATCGATACCCAGAGCGGCCAGCGCTATTACCCGGCACGGGTTGCCGCGCTAGGCGACGTGCCTGGCGAAGACTTCGTGTTCGAGGCGCAGATCCTGATCTCGGCGGCGCGACTGCTCGGCACGCGCTGCGTCTCGGTGCCGATCGAATCGCGCTACCAGTGCGCCGGGGCCAGTGCCGATGATCCCGGCGAGCAGTTCCGCGCCAGCCATTTCCGGCCGATGCGCGACTTCGGCCGCATCACCTGCCATCTGGCGATGCAGATACTGCGCCGGGGCGGCATGCTGGAGATCTACCGCGGTCTGCGTGACCAGCCACCCTTGATCGACGATCCCAGCGGCGAGTTCGCCACCGCGCCGCCGCCCAAACTGGCCAAGACCCAATGAATGCGACTGCCGCCGACGCAGGCTCCGACGCCACTTGCCCCGAGGCCACATGCACCGACGTGGCGATCCTCGGTGGCGGCCTGGCCGGTTTGAGCCTGGCGATCCAGCTCAAGCAGCGTGATCCGGCGACCGCCGTGGTGGTGCTCGAACGCCACGCCCACCCGGTGCACGAGGGCGCGTTCAAGGTCGGTGAATCCACCGTCGAGATCGGTGCGCATTATTTTGCCGAGGTGCTCGGCTTGCGCGAGCACCTGGAGGCCGAGCAGATCCGCAAGTTCGGGTTCCGCTTCTTCTTCAGCGACGGCCGCGAGGATGTCGACCGCTGCACCGAGCTGGGCGTCAGCGAGTTGCTGCCGACGCCGTCCTGGCAGCTCGATCGCGGCCGCTTCGAGAACTTCCTGGGCGAACAGGCGCGCGCGCTCGGGGTGGATTTCCGCGACGGTGCGGTGGTGCGCGGTGTCGGTGTCGACACGCAGGCCGCGCCGCACGTGATCCGCTACGAGCGCGGTGGCGAGGCGCAATCGATCGCCGCGCGCTGGCTGGTCGACGCCTCCGGCCGCGCCGGCCTGCTCAAGCGCAAGCTCGATCTCGCCAAACCGAACCAGCACGATGCCAACGCGGTGTGGTGGCGGGTCGAGGGCACCGTCGATCCCAATGACTGGTCCGACGACGCCGAGTGGCTGCAGCGCTGCACCCCGCCGGAGCGCTGGCGATCGACCAATCACATGTGCGGGCCGGGCTACTGGTTCTGGCTGATCCCGCTGGCCTCCGGCGCGCACTCGCTGGGCATCGTCTGCGACGCGAAGATGCATCCGCTGGAGACGATGAACACGCACGCCAAGGCGATGGCCTGGCTGCGCGAGCACCAGCCGCGCGTTGCCCGCGCGCTCGATCAGGACACGCATCCGCTGCAGGACTTCGCGTTCCTGCGGCACTTCTCCTACGGCTGCAAACAGGTGTTCTCCGGCGACCGCTGGGCGCTGACCGGCGAGGCCGGCCTGTTCCTGGACCCGTTCTACTCGCCGGGCAGCGACTTCATCGCGATCAGCAACACCTACATCTGCGACCTGATCGGCCGGGACCGCGCCGGCACGCCGTTCGCGCCGTACGCCGAGATCTACCAGCAGCTGTACTTCTCGTTCTACGACAACATGCTGCCGCTGTACCAGGACCAGTACCCGCTGCTCGGCGATGCGCAGGTCACCCCGGTCAAGGTGATCTGGGACTACACCTTCTACTGGGCGCTGCTGGCGCCGGTGTTCTTCGCCCGGCGCCAGTGCGACGTGGCCACGCTCGGCCGGCTGCGTCCGCAGTTCGCGCGCGGCAGCCAGCTCAACGCCGCGATCCAGCGCCTGGTGCGCGAATGGGGCGAGCGCAACCTGGCAGCGGACGCGACCGATGGCGCCGCGGCTGGTCAGGGCGCGCCGGACGCCGACCTGATCGATCGAAGGATGCTGGACCAGTACAAGATCGACTGGTTCTACGAGATGAACCGTGCGCTTGGCGACGTGCTCGACGATGAGGCGTTCGTGCAACGCATCGGCGACAACGTGGCGCGGATGGACGCGCTGGCCCGCGAGGTGCTGGCGCGGGCGCGGCAACAGCACCCGGGCATCGGCGATCACGGCCTGGCGGCGATGCTCGACGGCGACGCGCCGGTGTGCGCGCAACTGATGCCGCAGTGGTACGCGGCCGCGGCGTAAGGAGCGGCGAGTCGAATCCCTCCTGCTCCGGGCTCGAGCGGGTTTGAAAGCTTTTGACGCGGATCGACGCGGAAAAAACACGGATAAGGGCTTTATTCCGCGATCGGCTCTATCCGCTTTTTTTCGCTCTGATCCGTGTCAGAGCCGTTCAATCGCCAGACGGCGGGTTAGGGAAATACACCGCGACGCCGCGCGCGTGTTTCTTGCTCGGGCTGACGCTGATGCCGACGCCGCCGCTGCGGTAGCTGCTGCCACCGAAGCTGCCGCCGCCGGCACCGACGCTGACGCCGGTGTTGCCGTAGCCGTCGGCGGTGCCCTGGAACAGCACGCCGTTGGCGCCGAGCTTGGCGGCCTCCACCCGCAGCTTGTGGATCACCGAGTCCAGCTTGTTCTGCTCGCCGTAGGTGAATACACCGCTGCTGGTTTCGAGCAGCGCGATCTCTTCGAACGGCGCATCCGGCGGCGCGAAGTAGACCTGCACCTGGGAGGGATCGATCGGCGGCGGCGCGACCTGAGCGGTCTGCGGAGCGGTCGCGCAGGCGGCGAGCAGCAGGGTCAGGGCGGCGATGGCGATGGAGCGGAGCATCTCGGCACCTCTTCGGCCACGGATCCAGGACCGATGCTACTCACCCGGCGTCGGTTCGGAGTGATGGCGCCCCGCTGCGCGCGCTCACGCCATGCCGCCGTTGACCCCGATCACCTGGCCGTTGACGTAGCCGGCCGCGTCCGAGCACAGGAACCCGACCAGCGCGGCGACCTCCTCGGCGCGCCCGGCGCGGCCGGCCGGCACCAGCTGCTTGATGGCCTCCGGCGGAAACGCGTCGTGGGTCATCTGGCCCTCGATCACGCCGGGCGCCACGACGTTCACCGTGATCCCGCGCGAAGCCATCTCGCGCGCCAGCGACTTGGAGGCGCCATGCAGCGCGGCCTTGGCCGCGGCGTAGTTGCTCTGGCCGCGGTTGCCGGTCACCGCCGCGACCGACGACACGCTGACCACGCGGCCCCAGCGCGTGCGCGCCATCGGCAGCAGCAGCGGCTGGGTGACGTGGAAAAACCCGTGCAGCGACACGTCGATGACCCGCTTCCACTGCGCATCGGCCATGCCGGCCATCGGCGCATCGTCGTGGATGCCGGCGTTGTTGACCACGACCTGGATCGGCCCGCCCTCCAGCAACGCCGCGAGCGCCGCGCGCGTCGCCTCGCCGTCGGCCACGTCGAACACGACCGTCTCGGCGCTGCCGCCGGCGTGGTGGATCGCATCGACCACCTGCTGCGCGCGCGCAGGGTTGCCGTTGGCGTGCACGATCACATGCAGCCCGTCGGTGGCGAGCTGCTGACAGATCGCCCCGCCGAGATCGCCGCTGCCTCCGGTGACCAGTGCGCGGCGGGCCACGGCTGCAGTCATCATGAGCAGATCCTCCGGTACCGGCGGACGCCGCGGCCTGTGCGGCTCGAACGCGCGCTCATGTGGCTGCACTCGCGACTGCAGCGGACGATACGGTCGCGTCGAGATCGCAGCGCGGCGGCAACGACCAGTCGATCGGCGCCTGGCCGCGCCGCGCCAGGTACTGGTTGGCCGCGGAGAAATGCCCGCAGCCCAGGAAGCCGCGGTGGGCCGACAACGGCGAGGGATGCGGCGCCTTCAGCACCCGGTGCCGGCCGGCGGTCGATCCGCGCGCCCTTCTTCTGCGCATGGCTGCCCCACAACAGGAACACCAGTCCCTCGCGCTCCCGGGCGAGCGTCTCGACCACGTGGTCGGTGAAGCCCTCCCAGCCTCGGGCCTGGTGGCTGCCGGCGCGCCCGCCCTCGACCGTGAGCACGCTGTTGAGCAGCAACACGCCCTGGCGTGCCCACGGCAGCAGACAACCGTGGTCGGGCCGGGCGATACCGAGGTCGCGCTGCAGCTCCTTGTAGACGTTGAGCAGCGATGGCGGCACGTCGATCCCCGGCTGCACCGAAAAGCACAGCCCGTGCGCCTGGCCGGCGCCGTGGTAGGGATCCTGGCCGAGGATCACGACCTTGACCGCGTCAAACGGGGTCGCCTCGAACGCAGCGAAGATCTGCGCCGCCGGCGGATGGATCCGGGTGCCGGCGGCGCTGCGCTCGCGCAGGAACGCCGCCAGCGCCCGCATGTCCTCGCGGGCCAGGTAGTCGCCGACGCGCGCCTTCCAGGAGGGTTCGAGTTTGAT
>JAHWKC010000207.1 GCA_019348095.1 Pseudomonadota bacterium
GGGCTGTCACTGGCCGACTACGGCAGCTACACGGGCTTGCCCACCGCGCCCACCCGCACCGCAGAACCACTCCAGGGAGACGACACGATGCCGCAGCCGAAGAAGGCCGCCCGGTTTGGGGGCAGTCCCGCCCACCACAACATGATCCTGGCGAACCTCGCCACGGAGCTCATTCGGCATGGGCGCATCACCACCACGCTGGCGCGCGTATCGGCGAGCTGGCCGCGATAACGCGGATTGGCGAGAAAGGCCAACTGGTCAGGCTGCGCGGCGGCGAGGGTGCCGACGCCGTGCACCCGTGCGGCGGCGTCACCGTGCAGGCCGAGGCCAAAGCGCTCGGCCAGTTCGCCTGCCTGGAAGGAGCCCGCCTGTGAGGAAGCGTCCACGGGTGCGCCGCCGGCTCGCGGTCAGAACGAGCCGCCGAAGGAGAACTGCAGGCGTTCGATCTCGTCGTCGTTGCCCTTGCGCAGCGGATGCGCATAGCTGATCGTGATCGGGCCCATCGGCGAGCGCCACATCAGGGCGATGCCGGTGGAGGCGCGCAGTTCGCCGGCGTCGAAATTGTCGACCCCGTCGTACACGTTGCCGAAGTCCACGAATGCCGACACACGCGCAGCCGGCGTGTCGAGCAGGGTCGGGAAGATCATCTCGAACGAGCCGACCGTCTTGAGCGAACCGCCGACGGGCTGGCTGAAGGTGCTCTCGGCGAACGGCGCCTGGCGAGGACCCAGGGTGTTGTCCTGGAAGCCACGGACCGAGCGGGTGCCGCCGGCGTAGAAGTTCTCGAAGAACGGCAGGCCGTCCGCGGTGACGGTCTTGTTGTAGTCGGGCGAGTCGGGCAGGCACGGATCGGACGGCTCCGGTGACTGCGGGTTGGGGTTGTCCTCGGTCCGCGGCGGCGGGGGGGTGTGGCAGATGTTGCGGGTGAATGCATCGCCGTAGCTGTCGCCGTAGCCGAGCTCGGCGCGCGTATTGAGCACCAAGTGGCGCGACAGCGGCCAGAACTTCGAGAAGTTGTAGTTGAGCTTGAAGTACTCGACCGTAGAGCCCGGCAGCGTCGCTTCGAGCCAGATGCGCTGGAAGGTGCCGCGGGTAGGGGTCAGGGCACTGTTGAGGGTGTTGCGGCCCCAGCCGATCTCGCCGCGCCAGGCGTGGAAGGTGCGCTGCCCGACCGCATCGATGTAGTCGACGATCGGCTGCGGCGTTGCGCCCGGGAACGCAAAGATCTGGTTGCTGTCGATGCCGATCAGGCCCTGCACCGTGTCGGTCTCGGTGATCGGCACGCCAAACACCACCTGGCCTGCGCCGCTGGTGCTGGAGTATTGGGCGGCGTTGAAGTCGGAGTTGTCGAACTCGCGCCACCACAGGTTGTAGCCCAGTGACACGCCGTTGTCGGTGAAGTACGGGTTGACGTACGAGAAGTCGTAACGCTGCAGGAAGTCGTTACGCTGCGCCTGCACCGAGACGCGGTTGCCGCTGCCGAGGAAGTTGTCCTGCGACAGCTGGATCTGCGTGCTCAGGCCGCTCAGCTGCGAGAAGCCAAGACCGAACACGAAGCTGCCCGACGTGGTCTCCTTGACGCTGAACACCACGTCGACCTCGTCATTGCTGCCCGGCACCGGCTGCGTCTCGATGTCGACCGCCTCGAAAAAGCCCAGCCCCTGCAGGCGGATCTTGGAACGGTCGATCGCCGCCTGCGAGTACCAGGCGCCCTCGAACTGGCGCATCTCGCGGCGCAGCACCTCGTCGGTGGTGCGGGTATTGCCCTTGAACACGACTCGGCGCACGTTGACCCGCGGGCCGGGCACCACCTGCATGTTGATGCCGACGGTCTTGTTCTCGCGGTCGATGTCGGGGATCGGGTTGACCTGGGCGAAGGCGTGGCCGATGTTGCCCAGCCGCGCGGTGATCGCATCGGCGCTGATCTCCAGCAGGCGGCGCGAGAAGATCTGCTCGGGCTGGACCAGCACCAGCTCCTCGATGCTCTGCTTGTCCAGCACGGTGTCACCGCTGACCTGCACGTCGGAGACCGTGTACTGGTCGCCTTCGCTCAGCCCGGCGGTGATGAACATGTCCTGGCGGTCGGGACTGATGGAGACCTGGGTGTTGTCGATGCTGAAATCGACGTAGCCGCGATCGAGGTAGTAGTTGTTGAGCTTCTCCAGGTCGCCGGAGAGCTTCTCGCGCGAGTACTGGTCGTCGCGCCGGTACCAGCTCAACCAGTTGCTCTCGCGCGATTCCCAGGTGTCCAGGATCGCTTCCTGCTCGTAGATCTCGTTGCCGACCAGGTTGATGTGGCGGATCTTGGCCGCCTTGCCCTCGTCGATCGCGATGGTGATGTCGACGCGGTTGCGGTCCAGCGCCCTGACAGCCGGCACGATCTCGACGTTGTACTTGCCGCGGTTGTTGTACTGGCGCGTGAGTTCCTGGGTGACGCGGTCAAGCGCGAGGCGATCGAAGGTGTTGCCTTCGGTCAAACCAATCTCGCTAAGGCCGCCCTGCAGGTCCTCGGTCTTGATGTCCTTGTTGCCGGTGAGGGTCAGCCGGTTGATCGCGGGGCGCTCGGTCACCGTGACCACGGCGATGTCGCCCTGGCGGCCGATCTGCACGTCCTCGAAGAAGCCGGTGCCGTAAAGGGCACGGATCGCCTCGCCGGCGCGTGCCTGGTCCATCGTGTCGCCACGCTGGATCGGCAGGTAGGTGAACACCGTGCCGGCGGCGATGCGCTGCAGGCCGTCGACGCGGATCTCCGACACGGTGAACGCATCCGGCGAGGTCGCCGCGGGCGCCGCGGGCGCCGGTCGGCTCAGCGAGAACGGATCGGCCGACTGTGCCATCGCGGGCAGCGCCGTGGCGGGTGCCAGCGCCGAGGCGAGGGCGAGGACAAGCAGGCGGCGAGGTGGGGTTCGCGTCATCATCACTTCCGATTGGGGAATGTCGGCGCCGGAAACGGCGCCGGGTGTTGCGGCGGCCGGCATCAGCCGACCAGGTTGTTCACGATGTCGTTGTAGAACGCCAGACCCATCAGGCCGGCGATCAGCGTCAGGCCCACGTATTGCCCCGCCGCCATGACGCGCTCGCTGACCGGGCTGCCCTTGACCAACTCGATAAGGTAATACAGCAGGTGTCCGCCGTCCAAGATCGGGATCGGCAGCAGGTTCAGGATGCCCAGGCTCAGCGACAGCAGGGCCAGTAGCGACAGGTACCAGGCCGGGCCTTGGTCGGCATAGGCATTGGCGGCGCGCGCGATGGTGATCGGGCCGGCGACGGTGTTGCGGACTTCGACCCGGCCGGTGAAGGCACGGCCGATCATCGCGAACAGCTCGCCAGCCTGGTGAGTGGCCTCGCGCACCGCCGCCGGCAACGCCTCGACCGGTCCGTAGCGCAACAGCGCATCCATCGGCGGCGCCTGGCTGCTTGCCGACACGATGCCGAGCGCCCAGTAGGCCTGGCCGTCGGCGCCTTGCGCGCGACGCGGCGTGGCCTGCAACGCCAGCCGCGCGTCGCCGCGTTCGACCTCGATCATGGCGGGCTCGCCGCTGTCGCCCAGCGCCTGCACCAACGGTCCAATCTGGTCCCAGGTGGCAACCGGCACGCCATCGATCGCGGTGATGCGGTCACCTTCGGCCAATACGCCCCAGGCCGCGGTGTCCGGTGCGACGCGGCCGATCACCGGCGGTGCTTCCAGGTGCCGCGGTGCCAGCCCGATTGCCTGGATCGCGCGGCGCTCGTCGAAGTCCGCCGCCAGTCGGCTCAGTTCGAGGCGGCGGGTCCGGTGCTGACCGCTGGCGTCGCGGACCTGCACCTGGACGTCGGCGTGGTCCAGCGCCGCCGGCAGCAGCGCCAGCTGTACCTCGCTCCAGGTTGGGGTGGCGCGTTCGCCGACCGCGAGCACGGTGTCGCCTGGTGCAAGGGCGTCGACCCGCTCACGCTGCTCGGGCTGTTCCGCGGCGCGAGCAACGGCGGCTGGGACCCCCAGGAGAAGCGCTTCAACCTCTACACGATCGTCATCGGCAGCCAGACGCTGCACGCCACCGGCTACGCCATGGGCGTGGTCAAGGACGGCGCCGTCGGCAACGACGACGGCGAGGCCGTCATTGCCTACTTCGGCGACGGGGCGAGCAGCCAGGGCGACGTCAACGAGGCGTTCGTGTGGGCCAGCGTCTACAACGCGCCCGTCGTCTTCTTCTGCCAGAACAACCAGTGGGGCATCTCCACCCCGTCGTCGAACCAGAGCCGCATCCCGCTCTACAAGCGCGCCGAGGGCTTCGGCTTCCCCGGCGTGCGGGTCGACGGCAACGACGTGCTGGCCTCGTACGCCGTCACGCGCCAGGCGCTGGACGACGCGCGCACCGGTCAGGGCCCGACGCTGGTCGAGGCGTTCACCTACCGGATGGGCGCCCACACCACCTCCGACGACCCGACGCGCTACCGGCTGGCCAGCGACCTGGAGGCGTGGAAGCTCAAGGACCCGCTGGAGCGGATGAAGTCCTTCCTCTACAAGCAGCAGCTGGTCGACAGCGCGTTCTTCGAGCAGCTGGAGAGCGACGCCGACGAGCTCGCGGCGCGGATCCGCAAGGGATGCCTGGAGATGCCGGACCCGGACCCGCTGTCGATCTTCGAGGACGTGTACGACGAGATCACCCCGCTGCTCGAGGAGCAGCGCGCGGGTTTCGCCGCGTACATGGAGGGCTTCATCGAACAAGGGACTGCCGGAGGAGAGCACTGATGGCGCAGATGATGATGGCCAAGGCCCTGAACGAAGGGCTGCGCCGCGCCATGGAGAACGACCCCAAGGTGATCCTCATGGGCGAGGACATCGGCAAGCTCGGCGGTGTCTTCCGCGTCACCGACGGGCTGCAGAAGGACTTCGGCGAGGACCGCGTCTTCGACAC
>JAHWKC010000208.1 GCA_019348095.1 Pseudomonadota bacterium
TGCTGGAGCTGATCGCGGGCGCCCTGCTGGAGTTGGGGCACGAGCGGGCGCTGGTGGTGCACGGCCAGCCCGGGATGGACGAGCTGAGCCCCCTGGGGACCACGGAGATCCTGGAGGTGCACGGGGGGACGATCACCCGCCGCACCTTCGACCCGGTGGAAGAGCTGGACTGGCCCCGGTTTGACGTGATGGGGCTGGAGGGCGGAGAGCGTGAAGACAACGCGCGGAAGATCGAGGGCGTGCTGCGAGGCGAGATCGGCGGCTCGGCGCGCGCGGCCGCGCGCGCGTTACCCGAGCGACGCCCTACTTCCTGCACGGCGAGTGGGTCTGACCGCGACCGTTGCGCGGCGCCCGCGCGTGCGGCTCCGGTGCGCTGCGTCAGCGCTTGCCGGAGAGGAGCGCCTGCTCCGCTTCCGCGAGCACCGGCTTCACGTCCTCGCCCGCGCGGCGGCGCGCCAGCAGGGCCGCGAACCCTGCCGCGTCCTCCGGGGCGAGTTCGTCGTCGCCGTGGGCGTACAGCCAGCCGCGCGGCCGGCGGAGCACGTGCGCCAGCAGGATCTCCGCCTCGCCGGGCTCCAGTCCCGCCCGTGCCTCGCGCAGTGCTGCCTCCAGCCGGGCCATGCCTTCCTTCCTGTCGGGGGACGCGCATCGTACGCGCCTGCCTGCCCCGTCCGGGCCCGGCTGTGACACGGCCCTGACGACGATATCGATAGGCTGGACCTATCGGTACGATGAAAACTATCGATTTTCATTTATCGATAGCCGCGACTAACCTGTCCGGGCTTTCCACCCACCCACCCCCGACACGAGGAACCTCCATGTCCCTGATCAACACCGAAATCAAGCCGTTCAAGGCGCAGGCATTCAAGAACGGCAAGTTCTTCGAAGTGTCCGATGCCGACCTGAAAGGCAAATGGTCGGTGGTATTCTTCTACCCGGCCGATTTCACCTTCGTCTGCCCGACCGAATTGGAGGATCTGGCCGAGAACTATGCCGAGTTCCAGAAGCTGGGCGCGGAGATCTACAGCGTCTCCACCGACACCCACTTCGCCCACAAGGCCTGGCACGACACCTCCGAGGCGATCAAGAAGATCCAGTACACGATGATCGGCGACCCGACCGGTCTGATCAGCCGCAACTTCGAGGTGATGATCGAGGAGGTCGGCCTGGCCGATCGCGGCACCTTCGTCATCGACCCGGACGGCAAGATCCAGATCATCGAGATCAACGCCGGCGGCATCGGCCGCGACGCCTCCGAGCTGCTGCGCAAGGTCAAGGCCGCCCAGTACGTCGCCGCGCATCCCAACGAGGTCTGCCCGGCCAAGTGGAAGGAAGGCGAGAAGACCCTCGCGCCATCGCTGGACCTGGTCGGCAAGATCTGATCACCAGGATTTAGGCCTGCGCAAGGCTAGTGAATCCGGGCGTCCGCGCCCGGATTCCCGGCGGCACAGCTGTTGCCGCGGCAGTGCCGCGGTGTACAGCAAAAACCCACGCAGCAGTAAACAGCGCAGAAAACGCGTGCATGCCCAAAGCGCGGCTGCTTGCATCAGCGGCCCGGGCCGCGCCGATTTCCCCATCGGCTCCCTCCCCTGGCCCGGGCCGCTTCTGCAAGTGTCCTCCGCTTGCCTCCCCCCTCCTGTTTGGAGCCGTGACCATGCTCGACGACACGCTCAAGACCCAACTCGAAACCTACCTCGAAAAGGTCACGCACCCGATCGAGATCGTGGCGTCCCTCAGCGAGGGCGAGAAGTCGCAGGAGCTCGACCTTCTGCTTCACGACATCGCCTCCATGTCCGACAAGATCACCCTGGTCCGCCGCGACGGGGACGACGTGCGCAAGCCTTCGTTCGCGATCAACCGGCTCGGCACCGATATCGGCGTGCGTTTTGCCGGCATCCCAATGGGCCATGAGTTCACCTCGCTGGTGCTCGCCCTGCTGCAGGTCGGCGGCCATCCGTCCAAGGCCGCGCAGGAGGTGATCGAGCAGGTGCAGGGGCTCGATGGTGACTACCGGTTCGAGACCTACTACTCGCTGTCCTGCCAGAACTGCCCCGACGTGGTGCAGGCGCTGAACCTGATGAGCGTGCTGAACCCGCGCATCGAGCACGTCGCGATTGATGGCGCGCTGTTCCAGGACGAGGTCGAGGCGCGCCAGGTGATGTCGGTGCCGACCGTGTTCCTCAACGGCGAGGTGTTCGACCAGGGCCGGATGAGCCTGGAGCAGATCGTCGCCCGCATCGACCGTGGCAGCGAGAAGCGCGAGGCCGAGAAGCTCCGCGCCAAGGAGGCGTTCGACGTGCTCGTGATCGGCGGCGGCCCCGCCGGCGCGGCCGCGGCGATCTACGCCGCGCGCAAGGGCATTCGGACCGGCATCGCCGCCGAGCGCTTCGGCGGCCAGGTGCTGGACACCATGGCGATCGAGAACTTCGTCTCGGTGCAGTACACCGAGGGCCCCAAGTTCGCCACCGCGCTGGAGCAGCACGTACGCGAGTACGACGTCGACATCATGAACCTGCAGCGTGCGCAGAAACTGGTGCCAGCCACTGCCGGCACCGGTGGCCTGGTCGAGGTGCAACTGGCCAATGGCGCATCGCTGAAGTCCAAATCGGTGGTGTTGTCCACCGGCGCGCGCTGGCGCCAGATGGGCGTGCCCGGCGAGGACCAGTACCGCAACAAGGGCGTGGCCTACTGCCCGCACTGCGACGGGCCGCTGTTCAAGGGCAAGCGCGTGGCGGTGATCGGCGGCGGGAATTCCGGGGTCGAGGCGGCCATCGACCTGGCCGGTATCGTCGCCCACGTCACCCTGATCGAGTTCGACAGCCAGCTGCGAGCCGACGAGGTGCTGCAGCGCAAGCTGCGAAGCCTGCCCAACGTCGACATCATCGTCAGCGCGCAGACCACCGAAGTGCTCGGCGACGGCCAGAAGGTCAACGAGCTGGTCTACCGCGACCGCAGCAGCGGCGAGAGTCACACGATCTCGCTGGAAGGGGTGTTCGTGCAGATCGGGCTGCTGCCCAATACCGAATGGCTCAAGGGTGCGATCGAGCTGTCGCCGCGCGGCGAGATCGTGATCGATGAGCGCGGCCAGACCTCCATGCCGGGCGTGTTCGCCGCCGGCGATGCCACCACGGTGCCCTACAAGCAGATTGTGGTGGCAATGGGCGCCGGTTCGACCGCCGCGCTGAGCGCGTTCGATCATCTGATCCGCAGCTCGGCGCCGGCGGAACAGGCGGCTGCGGCATGAGTGTTGCCCCCCTTCTCCCGCACGCGGGAGAAGGGAAGATAGAGTCCATATGAACCTGCGCGACCTCAAGTACCTGGTGGCACTGGCCGAGCACAAGCACTTCGGCCGCGCCGCCGCGGCCAGCTTCGTCAGCCAGCCGACCCTGTCGACCCAGATCAGGAAGCTCGAGGACGAACTGGGGGTTTCGCTGGTCGAGCGCGCACCGCGGCGGGTGATGCTGACCCCGATCGGGCTGGACATCGCCCAGCGTGCGCGCCGGGTGATCGCGGAGGTCGAGCAGATCGGCGAGATCGCCCGCCGCAGCCAGGACCCCGAGGCCGGCACGGTCAAGCTGGGGCTGTTCCCGACCCTGGCGCCGTACCTGCTGCCGCACGTGCTGCCTGGCGTGCGCCAGCGCTTCGCGCGGCTGGAGCTGCTGCTGGTGGAGGAGAAGACCGACCAGATCCTCGCGCGGCTGCGCGATGGTCAGCTCGATGCCGGCATCCTCGCCCTGCCGATCCATGACGAGCAATTGCACATCGAGCCGTTGTTCGACGAGCCGTTCCTGCTCGCGGTGCCGCGCCAGCATGCGATGGCGCGCCAGGCGTCACTGGCCCTGGGCGAACTCGACGACCAGCACCTGCTGCTGCTGGAGGAGGGCCATTGCCTGCGCGACCAGGCCCTCGATGTCTGCCGCCTGGCCGGCGCCAACGAGCGCGACGGCTTTCGCGCGACCAGCTTGGAAACCCTGCGGCAGATGGTCGCCGCCGGCGTCGGCATCACTCTGCTGCCGGTGCTGGCGGTGCAGCCGCCGATGCCCGCTTCGCCGGACCTCGCGCTGATCCCGTTCCGCGGCCAGCCGCCGCACCGGCAGATCGCCATGGTCTGGCGCAAGAGCTCGGCGATGGATGGCTTCCTGCGGCAACTGGCCGAGCAGTTCCGCCAGCTGCCCCCCGCCCTGCTGCAGCCGCCCACCAACCCTCTGTAGGAGCGGCTTCAGCCGCGAACCAGAACCGTTTGCCCAACGCCCCGGCCGATCGCGACGATCCGCCTCCCCGGCGCGCCAGCGATCCACCCCGGACCAAAGGGCAGCGCGGCTGAAGCCGCTCCTACGGCTGCGTGGTGCCGGCCGGAACCGCAGCGCCGATCGGGCAACTCACCCCGGTCCCGCCCAAGCCGCAGTACCCGCCCGGGTTCTTCGACAGGTACTGCTGGTGCTCGTCCTCGGCGTAGTAGAACGTCGGCGCGGGGTAGACGATCTCGGTGGTGATCTCGCCCAGGCCGGCCGCGCTCAGCCGCGCCTGGAACGCATCGCGGCTGTCCAGCGCCGCGCGGTGTTGCGCCTGGCTTTCGCAATGGATCACTGAGCGGTATTGGGTGCCGGCATCGTTGCCCTGGCGCATGCCTTGGGTCGGATCATGGCCTTCCCAGAACGTGCGCAGCAGCGTCTCGAAGGCGATCTCGGCGGGGTCGTAGACCACCAGCACCGCCTCGGTGTGCCCGGTTTCACCGCTGCAGACCTCGCGGTAGGTGGGGTTAGGCGTATAGCCGCCGGCGTATCCGACCGCGGTGGTGAACACCCCCGGCAGCGACCAGAACAGGCGCTCGGCGCCCCAGAAACAGCCCATGCCGAACTGCACCTGCGCCAGACCGGCGA
>JAHWKC010000209.1 GCA_019348095.1 Pseudomonadota bacterium
CGGCCGCCTCGACGGCGGTCTCGGGTTCGGCAGCCGCCGCGCCGGACGCGCAGGCGACGTAGATGCCGCCCCGCACATCGCGCAACGCCGCCGCCAGGTCAGGGGGCAACTCGGTCACCTCGGGCGGCAGTTCATACAGCTGCGCGGCCAGCTCCGGCGGCATTTCGCTTGCCGGCTGCAGCGTCACGCTGCAACCGGCCGGTGCGTTCTCGAGAGCAATGTCCGAGGCATCGGCGAAGTCTATCGCGACGTAATACTCGGGGTCGCTGATGGCCAGTTCGAGCGTGTCCTGGATCCTGTACGGCGCGCCCAGAAGCACTTCGAAACTGAGCGTGCTTCGCCCGTCGGCATGCTCGAAGCGCGCCAGCGCCTGCTCGAGGTGCGCCTTGCCGACGGCGCACCACGGGCAGACGACGTCGGACCACGCGTCGATCCGCAAGGCGGTCAGCCGGATCCCTCGACGTGCGCCTTCAGGCCCTGGACGCCGCGCTCGATCGACGGGCCCATGACGTCCGCGAGCGCGTCGGGACGGATCTCCGTGCTGTAGACCACGAGGGAGCCCTCGCCGTCCTCGAGCACGTCGACGGTGCCGAGGTGCTGCTCGACCGGCAGAAACTGCTGGCCCGCCACTTCGGCGTGGACTGGCAATGGCTGCCGCAAGCGCAACTTCGAGAGCAAGTGCGCTCCGAGCGCTACCACGATGGGCTGTTCGAGCCCAAAGCATTCCACTTTCATCCGCTCAAGTACGCGCGAGGCATCGCCACCGCGGCCGGTGCATTGGGATTGACCCTCCACGAGCACAGCCCGGCGATCGCGCTGCAACGCGACCGTGGAATCTGGCGCATCACCACGCCCACCGGCGAGGTCGAGGCCGAGACCGTGGTGCTGGCTTGCGGCGGCTATCTTGCCGGCCTGCGCCGGCCGGTCGATGCCGCGGTACTGCCGATCGCGACCTACGTCATGGTCACCGAACCGCTCGGTGCGCGCATGGACGAGATCATGCGGACGCGCGCCGCGGTCTACGACACCCGCTTCGCCTTCGACTACTACCGCCCGCTGCCCGATACGCGCCTGCTGTGGGGTGGCCGCATCTCGGTGCTGCAACGCTCGCCCGAATCGGTCGAGCGGCTGCTGTACCGCGACATGCTCAAGGTCTTCCCGCAGCTCCGCGGAGTGCGCATAGAGCACGCCTGGTCGGGCCTGATGAGCTACGCCCGCCACCAGATGCCGCAGATCGGCCGCATCGACGATGAGCTGTGGCTGGCGCAGGCCTTCGGCGGCCACGGCGTCGCACCGACCACGTACGCCGGCGACCTGATCGCCTCGGCGATTGCCGAGGGCGACGAGCGCTGGCGCGAATTCGCCGACTACGGCCTGGTATCGGCACTGAAGCCCGCCGGGTTCGTCGGCGCGCAAATGAGCTACTGGTGGGCCGGGATCAAGGACGCCTGGAAGGATCTTGCAGAGAGGCAAGGGTGAACCGCCAGCGTGAGCGTCGGTAGAACCAGGTCCGGTCACGCGAGTTGCTGCGCTCGCCGACTCCATTCGAAAGCCGCCGCAGGATGGGTTGAGCCAAAGGCGATACCCATCTGTCGCGGCTCACGCGAAGCATCCCCGCGAGCGCAGCAACCTGCGTTCGGATCTATGCAATCATCAAGGATGCAACAGGTAGCGACCAGGAGGTTCCACACGCGGGCAGCATCTAGTGGGACGTCTCGCCAAATCCCGCTGCGGGCAGGAGGGTTGTGAGCGACGCCGGGCTCATAGCCTTAGCATCGCGCGAAGTGCGCAGAAAGCGGAGCCGCCGCGTTCCTGCGCACATCTAACTCCTTTAAGTAGTCAGCTGTAGACTAGCCCAAGAATTTGCTGCAACAGCTCGAAGCAGATAATTCCTGATAGCGCCCAGGCGACAGGTTTCTTCCACTCAGGCTTTCTCCGCGCGGCATAGAAAATCAAGGCTGCCCCTACAAGCGGTGCTCCAATCAAGAGAGCAAGGATCTTAGGCTCTATCTGCATATCACCATTTTCCTATTCCCGGATATGTCGCGAAGCACTCCTTGGTCTTCTTATGAGTTTGATAGACGCCAATGCCGTAACTGACAATGCCGGCGACGCAAACGACTGCGCCAACACCGGTCTCCGCTAGCAAACAGGCTCCCCCCGTTGCTGCAGCGGTAAGCGACGTGTTGGCGGCGATCACATTCTTTTCTGAGCAGGCGGTTTGACGCTGACTCTCCCAAAGTTTTTTGTCATAAGACACCAGTTCCTGTTGTGTGACGCTTCCGCCTCCCTGGTCGTCTCCCCAGCCGCCTAGAAAGGATGAATAGAACGTTAAGCCACCGTCCCACTCGTTTGGACTGCAAGGGCCCATGTCGCAAGGCCAAGGCAATTTGGGACACAGGTAGTGATTACAGTCGCCTGTATTAGATGCAGTGGAGAATGGGTCAACGGTGCTGGCACTCGTGCTGGAACTGAAAGGATCAATGCAGATGACGTCTCCGCACGACTGGTAGCGCGGCCAGTAAGTTTCGTCCGTCGCTACGCGGGGCCTACGGATGGTGACCATGTGGTCACGGTCGGTCAAAGATGCTCGAAACTCTTGCAACATCTGTCGTCGCTTAACTGGGTCGGATTCGGCCGCGGCAACGGCGTCAGCAAACGATATCTCAAATTCTTGCCCAGAGTTCGTAGCCAAATAGATCCGCTGGGTATTGTCATCCGCAATTGCCACCGTGCCATTTTCAAATTCAATTAATAGCTGCTTCTCGAATGGGTTAGTGGACGTGACTTCAATTCCGCTTTGCGCGGAGACATCGCCGGAAGCGAGCAGTAGCGCGCCGCTGAGACCTACAGCAATCTTTCTAATGTCCATATTAGCTCCTTGACACGTGAACTCGAGTTTGAGCTCCAGTGCTCATTCCTGGGCGCCCTTCATAAGCGTGATCTAGGCCGGTCCATGGTCTGTCGCAAAGTGATGCTCAAACGCATTTGACATGCGTTGCAGATACGTTTCTGCGATCAAGTTCACGTTTCTGAACTTGGTCTCAGGAATCAAGTGCAACACGTTTTGAGAATGCGGCCATCTCCTCGGCCATGGCTTCATTCGGTAGCTCCTACGCCTGCTGGCGATCCAGCCATTCCAACCAGGGCATTTTAATTCCCCTGCGCTCGCGTCTCGTTCTTGCACTTGTTGTGTCGCCTGTTCGCCTTGCGGGTCCACTCAACCATTTGGATCGACCTGCATCACGGACTCGTAATCTCGTTCGCCGTAGAACACACCGAGAATGCACGAACCGGACGCGGTATTTCACGCCTTGCCCGTACCGGCGCGGGTTCGCCGGTCGCCAGCTGGTCGCGCACCTGTGCGGGCGACAGCGCCCGGGCCGGATCGGCGTTGAGCAGCTTGGGCGGCCGGCATCAGCTGATTGCGCAGCCAGGCTTCCATGGCGCGGTCGCGAGCCAGCAACGTGCGCAGACCATCGCGGATGACTTCGCTTTCGGTGGCGTACTCGCCTGTGGCGACCTTGGCTTTCACCACCTCCGCCATTTCGTTCGGTAGGGTGATGCTGAATTGACGGGTCGAGCGCATGACGGACCGCTCCAGCCTGCAGGACCATGACGCTCACGCTGTGGGCGACCGCATCGTGCAGCTCGCGAGCGATCCGGGCGCGCTCGTCCGCCACCGCTTCCGCGGCGCGCGCCTCGCGCTGGAAGCGCCCGGCCGCCGCAGGGTCGAGCTGGACGGCCCGGGACATCACCTTCAGCGCGACGTCCCGGCCCAGGTTCTCGTCGTGGGCCGTGTAGACGACCCCCATGCCGCCCCGCCCGATCAACCGCTCGAGGCGGTGCCCTGCGAGGTCGGTGCCCGCGCGCAGATCGCTGGCCAGCGTGGCCTCGTAGACTTTCGGCAGGTGGGTTTTCGGCGAGACGATGCGGTGCAGCAGGCCGCCATCATCGGTCAGCAGCAGCAGGCCGCTGGTGTCGCGGTCGAGCCGGCCCACCGTCGACAGCAGCGGCGAGCGTAGGCGGAACCGCGGCGGCAGCAGGTCGTAGACGACGCGGCCGGGGTCCTTCGTCGAACAGGTCACGCCGAGCGGCTTGTGCAGCATGAGCACGAGGCCGGCCGGCGGATCGAGCGGCTCGCCGTCGATGCGGATCGCGCCGTGCTCCACCTTGTCGTCGGCATAGAGCACCTGCGCGCCCGGCACCGTCCGCTGCCACCACTGCAGAGCGGCCGCGATGTCCGGCACGGGCTGGGCGACGTGGTCGAACTGAATGCGCTTCGTGAAGCGTTCGCCGACGACGTGCCGCCGCTGTCGTCCACGAAGGCGCTGTCGGGCCATTCGCTGGGCGCGGCCAGCGTGCACGAGGCGATCTACAGTCTGTTGATGATGCAGGGCGGCTTCATTGCCGGCTCGGCCAACAGTCAGACGCTGGACCCGCGCGTCGAAGGTTTTCCGATCGTGCGTGAGAGCCGCCAGGCCCGGCTGGACACGGTGATGTCCAACAGCTTCGGATTCGGCGGCACCAATGGCAGCCTGGTGTTCGCGCGGCACCGCGATTAGCGCAGCGAGTCTTCATCGTACGACCGTGTGACCGGGCGAGCAGTTGGGCTCCAGTCAAAGGGGGGCTGGTTTCGGCGGGCACCACCGTGACCGAGGACGTTCCGCCCGACAGCCTCGCGCTGTCCCGCACCGCGCAGGTGAACAAAGTCGGCTGGGTGACGGAGAAGAAGAAACGGAAGGGCGTCACCTGACGCACCGCGGGGCGCGGGGGGTGCGCACAGTGTGGTTGATCGCCGCGCTTGCAGCCATCAACGGCCGTGGACAACTACTCGGCCGTTGAAACTTTCCGCCCCCAAAGGG
>JAHWKC010000020.1 GCA_019348095.1 Pseudomonadota bacterium
TCACCTCGGTCCAGCCGCGCTGTTGGGCATGCGCGGCCATATCGAGCTTGCTGAAGTCCAGCAAGGGGCAGGAGAAGCGCCCGAATACGGCGTACTCCCTGGACCCCTCGAACTGCGGATCCAGCCGAAAGGTGCGGTAGCCATGCGGGTCGGTCTGGGCCGCTACGAACGGTGCGACGACCGGATGCGCCTTGTCGTCCTTGTGGATGCACAACTCCATGTCCTGGATGCCGTTCTGCATGCAGAAGCGGGCCAGCCAGTCGTACTGCTCGCCGATGGAGCTTTCGCTGCGCACGCTTCTGTATGCCGCCTCGATGGCCTCATCGCGCTCGACCAGGGAAACCCCGAACGCTCGCGTCGGAAGCAGCGCCGCCGCGTCCGGGAAATCCCGCAGCAGGCGGGCCCGGATGCGATCCATCGTCATGATCTCGACCGCGCTGGACGGTCGCGCCGCATCAATCAGGTAATGCGGAATGACCGGACGCCTGAAGTCAATCAGCAGTCGGAGCAACTGGAACGTCGAATCCCATCCGCCGGTCCACAGCAGGTTGACGGCGAAAGGATCGCGTTGAGCGGGTAAGTCGGCTCCCATGGGGCACGCTCGTGGTCGGTTTGCTCAGTGATGTCGGCCAGCCGAACTGTCGGTCGGCAGGTCGGGCCGACTTCGACAGTGCCCGGCGCAGACGTGGCGGCTGCAGTTACCGTTCAAGCAGGGGGCCAGAGTACGTCTGGAGAGTTATCGGAAAGTGATGGGTTACCGGCATCGGAGGCGGTCCGCGCAGCTGCCGGATCGGCTGCGGTTCCCGTGTCGATTCCGGTGCCGCCGGTTCGTCGTACTCCTGAGTCGGTATGACGGAATCTCGTCCTACCATTCCTTTGTCCAGCCAACGACGGACCTCCAGGATGAGCACCGAACCGCATCCCACCCTCGAAGCCGAGCCCACTACCGCAACAGCGGCGTTTGCGGCCGCGCCACCGACCCCCTCGCTCTGGTCCGAACTGCGCGAGGCGATCCGCGGCACCGGCGCGGACTACACGCGAATCCCGCTGCGGCGCGCGGTGTTCCTGCTCGCGGTGCCGATGGTGCTGGAACTGGTGCTGGAGTCCACGTTCGCGGTGGTGGACATCTTCTTCGTCGCCAAGCTCGGGGCATCGGCGGTGGCGACGGTCGGGCTGACCGAGAGTTACCTGTTCCTGCTGTACGCGATCGCGATGGGGCTGGCGATGGCGGTGACGGCGGTGGTCGCGCGGCGCATCGGCGAGCACAAGCGCGAGGAGGCCGCGGTCACGGCGGTGCAGGCGATCTGGATCGCGGTGCTGGTGTCGGCGCCGCTCGCGCTGATCGGCATCGTGTTCGCGCAGGACCTGCTGCGGCTGATGGGCGCCGATGCGTGGACGCTGGAGCACGGCTACCGCTACATGCAGTGGACGCTCGGCGGCAACGCCGTGATCATGCTGCTGTTCGTGATCAACGCGATCTTCCGCGGCGCCGGAGACGCGGCCGCCGCGATGCGCGTGCTGTGGGTCACCAACGGGCTGAACATCGTGCTCGACCCGATGCTGATCTTCGGTTTCGGCCCGATCCCGGCGATGGGCGTCGAGGGCGCGGCCATCGCCACCAACATCGGCCGCGGCGTGGGCGTGTTGATGCAGCTGTGGATCCTGTTCCGTGGCGGAAAACACATTCGTGTGCTGCGTGCGCAGCTCGCGCTGCATGGCGCGACGATGCTCGGCATCGTGCGCACCTCGCTCGGCGGCATCGGCCAGATGATCGTGGCGATGACCTCGTGGATCTTCCTGATGCGCATCCTCGCGAGCATCGGCAGCGAGGCGGTCGCCGGCGCGACGATAGCGATCCGCATCATGATGTTCACGATGATGCCGGCCTGGGGCATGTCGAATGCGGCGGCGACGCTGGTCGGCCAGAACCTCGGCGCCGAGCAGCCGGGCCGCGCCGAGGCCTCGGTGTGGCGGATCGGCTGGTACAACATGGCCTACATGCTCGCCGTGTCGGTGGTGTTCTTGCTGGTCCCGGACCGGTTGATCGGGTTGTTCAGTCCTGACCCCGCAGTGATCGCGACCGGTGCCGAATGGCTGCGGATCCTGTCGTATTCGTTCTTCGTCTACGGCTGGTGGATGGTCGCGGTGCAGGCGTTCAACGGCGCCGGCGATACGATGACGCCGACCAAGATCAACCTGGTGTTCTTCTGGCTGATCCAGATCCCGCTGGCGTGGCTGCTCGCCATCCACCTGGACTGGCAGGCGTCGGGCGTGTTCTGGGGCGTGTTCGTCTCGGAGACCTCGGTGGGGCTGTTCACCCTGTGGCTGTTCACGCGCGGCGGGTGGAAAACGATGAAGGTTTAGGCGTAAAACCCACCTGCATCGGCAGGCTCAATGCGGGTCGAATGCATCCAGGATCGGGCACGGCCCCGCGTCGGACGTACTGCAACTGCGGGCCAGCCGCGACAGCGCATCACGCGCGCGCTGCAGGTCTTCTATCTTCGTGTCGAGCGCGGCGATGCGCTGGGTCGCGAGATCGTGGACGCGAGTGCGGTCGCGGGTCGCGTCGAGAGCGAGCAACTCGCCGATTTCGTCGAGGGTGAAGCCGGCGGCCTGAGCGGCGCGGATGAAGCGCAGGCGGCGCAGGTCGGCTTCGTCGTAGCGGCGCATGCCGCTGCGGGCCTCGTCGCTGGAAGGTCGAGAGGGCGCGTGCAGCAGCCCACGCCGTTGGTAGTAGCGGATGGTTTCAACGCCGACGCCGCCATGTCGGGCGAGCACCGAGATCGACATGCCGGTCATGCTTGACTCCGTGCCGTGGTACGGAATGTATATAGGTGCCGGTCCCGCTTCTGACAAGCGTTCCCGGACAAGTCATGGAGTCATGAGATGAATGCAATCACTGGCAAACACGCGACCGTGCATCGCATGGTCATGGACGCGCACGTCTGTCCGTACGGCGTCAAAGCCGTGGATCTGCTTCGCCGCAAGGGCTACACGGTCGACGACCGTTGGCTTGGAACGCGCGAGCAGACCGAGGCGTTCAAGGCCGAACACGGCGTCAAGACCACGCCGCAGGTGTTCATCGACGGACAGCGCATCGGCGGCTACGACGATCTGCGCCGGCATGTGGGCCTGACGGTGCGCGACCCGAAGGCGACCACCTACCGCCCGGTCATCGCGCTGTTCGTGATGACCGGGCTGATGGCCGCGGCCGCGAGCTTTGCGGTATTCGACACCGTGCTGACGGTACGCGCGGCCGAGTGGTTCATTGCGATCAGCATGTGCGTGCTGGCGATCCTCAAACTGCAGGACATCGAATCGTTCTCCAGCATGTTCCTGGGCTACGACCTGCTCGCGCAGCGCTGGGTGCCGTACTCGTACATCTATCCGTTCGCCGAGGCGCTGGCCGGCGTGCTGATGCTGGCCGGTGCTCTGACGTGGCTGTCGGTGCCGGTCGC
Source organism: Pseudomonadota bacterium (assembly GCA_019348095.1). Lineage (GTDB taxonomy): Bacteria > Pseudomonadota > Gammaproteobacteria > Xanthomonadales > Xanthomonadaceae > Novilysobacter_A. Next base: position 3,459 of record JAHWKC010000020.1, read on the forward strand.
GCTGTTCATCGGCGGCATCGGTGCGGTGTCGGTGTTCAAGGCGGTCTACATCGACAGGCGCGACATCAAGTGCGCCTGCGTGGGCGGCAACAGCAAGGTGCCGCTGGGCTTCGTGTCGCTGACCGAGAACCTGATGATGGTCGGCATGGCGTTGTGGATGCTGACCGGCGCAAGCGGGCACGCGTAGGACGGGGTTCAACCCCGCCGATACCCGAGACCCGCCGGGCCGCGCGAGCTCGCCGTATTGCCGCTATCGTGCGGCAGGGTGAATGTCCCGGGCTTGAGTCCGAGCCGTAGGGCCGCATGTCAGCTCACGCCATCAATAGAAGGGAATGTCATGACCTGCCGCAGATTGATGCTGTTCTTGCTGCTGTGCCTGCCGCTCGTGTTCTGCGCCAACGGATTTGCCGGTACGGCTGTACCGATCGTCATCGGCGAGTCGCGGCAGCTGCATTCGGCGGTGCTCGACGAGGATCGCACCTACCAGGTGTTCCTGCCCGACAGCTACGCCTGGGCGCAAGGCCGGCGCTATCCGGTGTTGTACGTGCTCGACGGCAAATCGCATTACGCGCATACCGCCGCCTCGGTCGACTATCTCGCCGCCCAGGGCGAGATTCCCGAGATGATCGTGGTCGCGGTCGCCAGCACGAACCGCGTGCGCGACTTCACCCAGACCGACTGGGCGAGCCATTGGGTGGGCGGAGGTGGTGCCGACAATTTCTTGCGCTTCCTGTCCAGCGAATTGATCCCGGAGGTCGAGCGCAGCTACCGCGCCGATGGCTTCCGCATCCTCTCCGGGCATTCCGCCGGCGGGCAATTCGCGCTGCATGGGCTGACCTCCGAGCCCACCCTGTTCAAGGCGTACTTCGCGCTGAGTCCAAGCTTGGACTGGGATGACCGTATGCCGCAGCGCTCATTGCAACAGGCACTGCGGGCCGCGGAATCATTGCCGGCCTTCCTGTACGTCGCGCGCTCGGACGATGCCGGTCAGGCGCTGGCGGATTATGAGGCGCTGGTGGCGACACTGCGCGACGACTCGCCGCAGGGGTTCCGCTGGCACGCCCAGGCATTCCCCGAGGAAACCCATGGTGGCATGCCGTTGCTGGCACAGATCGATGCGCTGCGTTCGCTCTACGCGGGCTACCACGTCCACAACGATCAGCTTGGAGAAGGATTGGCGGCAATCGAGCAACGCTACCGCAAGGTTTCCGAGGCAGTGAATTGGCCGATGGCCGTTCCCGAAGACGTGATCAACCGGCTTGGCTACGCCGCCCTGGGTAAGGGTAGAACCGAGGACGCGATCGCCTTGTTCAGACGCAACGTTGACGCCAGCCCCGGGTCGGCCAACGCCTGGGACAGCCTCGCCGACGGATACGCGGCAGCGGAGCAGTGGTCCGATGCCGTGAACGCCGCCGAGCAAAGCCTGGCCCTGGCCGCGCGCTATCAGCTGCCGAGCCACGAGTACTTCGCTGGACAGCTGAAGAAAATGCAGGGGCACCTGCAACAGCGGTCGGCTGACTGAAAATCCCCGTCGCAGCCTCGCGCGTGCCGATGCGGCGTCGGCACGCGCGGGCTGGGGACGTCAGGCCCTCGAGCCCAGATCCACCACCGGCGCGAAGCCGCCGAAGATCATGCGTGCGCCGTCGAACGGCATCGGGTTGGTCTTGGGGTCCATGCGCGGGTCTTCCATCATCTTCTTGAAGCCGGCGTCGCGCGTCGCCTTGTCGGGCCACTCGACCCAGGAGAACACGACGGTCTCGTCGTCCCTGGCCTGGACGGCGCGCTGGAAGTCGGTCTGCTTGCCGGCGGGAACATCGTCGCCCCAGCACTCCAGGACGCGGGTTGCGCCGTACTCGATGAACACCGGGTCGAAAGTGTTGGCGTGGTCGATGAACTTCTGCTTGTCGGCGGTGGGGACGGCGATGACGAAACCATCGATGTAGGACATGGGGTGTCTCCTGTTGGTGTCGGGGGGGTACTGGACCGGGCAGGACCATCGGGCCGAGCTTCCAGGGCCGCCGAGGTGAGCACCGACCACGGACGGGGTCCGTCGCGGGGGCCGCGCGCGCTCCGGTGCATCAATATGCTGGTCCTGACAAAGGCGACGAACGGGTGCGCCGGAAATCGACACGCTCGTCGCGGCGTTCAGTTTTTTGCAACGACAAAGGTGGACCGCTGGGCGCTCTCCTCTCACGCAGACGCCTTGGGAGAACTCTCCGCGGAGAGCGACTGCGCCATGAGACCCTGGTGTCGGTCAGTGATACGTTGACGCGAGCCGCCCGACGCAGTGTCCCCGGCCCAAGGCAAATAGCCCATGCAAGAACTCGACGTAGTCGTGCGCGTGGCGGCCGCCACGCTGCTGCTGGCGCTCGCGCTGCTGCTCGCCCGTGATGCGCGTCGCCACCGGATCGTCTGGTTCTTTGTCCCCTTCGCGCTGGGTCTGTGCGGGTTCCTTGCCGGCAATACGCCCGATGCGGTGTTGACGCTGTCGGGCGGTCCGGCCGCGCTGGCTGGCCTGCTCAGTGGGAACGCCGCGATATTCCTGTGGTGGTTCTGCCTGGCCCTCTTCGACGATGACTTCCGGCCGGGACCACTTGGGCTAGGCGTCGGCGGCACCTGGTTCGTTATCGCGCTGCTCGATCGCGGCATCCTTGATTCGGGCTTCGCAAGGGCCGGCCTGTCCTGGGTGCTGGTCGCCATGGGCGTGGCCATGGTCGGCCACGTCGCCTATCGCCTGCTGCGCGACCTGGAGGGCGACCTGGTGGAGGCGCGTCGAAGCGCGCGCTCAAGCCTCGTCGCCGCGCTCGCGATGCTCCTGCTGCTGGACCTGGGCGTGGACCTTGTCCTTGGCTTCGACTGGAAGCCGCAGTGGTTCACCGTCGCGCAGAATGCCGCCATCCTGCTGGTTGCCGCAGGGTTGACCGCCTGGTTGCTGCGGGGCGATGCCAGCGTTCTGGCCTTCCGGTCCGCGGACGCCGCTGCCGTTGCGCCGGCGGGCGTCCCGGTCCCCGCACCGCGACAGACCCGAAGCGCACCAGACGCGCGGCTACTGTGCCGCCTGAACGAGCTGATGGTGGCCGAGCGCATTCACCGTGATCCCGACCTGACCTTCGCCGCGTTCGTGGCGCGGATGGGCGCGCCGGAGGCTGAGGTGCGGCGGCTGGTCAATCAGCAGCTCGGGGCCCGCCATTTCCGCAGTTTCCTCAACGCGCACCGCGTCGCGGAGGCGCGAGCAGCGCTTGCCGACCCGGCACGGGCGAACGAGAAGATGGTGGCGATCGCGTTTGACGCCGGATTCGCCTCGCTCGCCTCGTTCAACCGCGCCTTCAAACTGGCCGAAGGGCAGGCGCCGACCGGGTATCGAGCCGATGCGCTCCGGATCGACCGGTCTCGTGACGAGAGGGTGGATCCGGACGGCTCTCCAGAAGCGGAGCAGCGGCTCAGAACCGGGTTTTGAGGAATGATCGTCGGGGTATTGAGCGGCACCCGGCACCGGCGCCGACTAGAGTGCGGCGCATGAACAGCCCTGCACCTCTGCCTTCCGCTTCCCGCCGCCCGCCGCGCTGGCTGGTCACCGTGCTCACGATCGGCGTGTTCCTGCTGCTCGACCGGTTCCACCTGGACCTGTTCCGCGAGGTCGCGGGCGATTGGGAGGGCTACCGGCGGCTCGCTGCACTGGCGGTGCTCGGATACGGCGCGCAGTTGCTCGTGCCGCTCGGATTGGGTGCAGTGCTGTTGGGGCCGAGGTGCGCGCTGGCATCACTGGGCCTGGACCGTTCGATCCTGAGCGGCCTCGCCGTCGGCCTGGCGGGCACATCGGTGTTGCCGGTCGGCTACGCCGCCATCGCCGCGTTTGCGCCCCCGGACCAGGCGCTCTACGTCGTGATGCGCGGCTCCGTTCTGCCCGGTATCGGCGAGGAGGTTCTATATCGCGCTTTCCTGTTCGGGTTCCTGTTCCGCTTCGCCGGCTGGGGTTTCCTGCCGGCTGCTCTGGCGGGGGCGGCGTTTTTCGGTGCGGCACACCTGTACCAGGGAGAAGGCCTTGCCGACGCGGCGGCGATCTTCGCGATCACCGCCCTGGGTGCGGTCTGGTTCGCGTGGCTGTACGCCGAGTGGGATTTCAACATCTGGGTGCCCGCCGCATTCCACGTGTTGATGAACATGTATTGGGAGCTGTTCGCCATTTCCGATACGGCGCTCGGGCCGCTGGCGGCGAATGTCCTGCGCTTCGCGGCGATCCTGCTGGCGGTGATCATCACCGTGCTCGCTGTCCGCCGTCGCAGCGGCAGGCTTGTCCGCGGCCGGGTGTGGCTATGGGGTGGACCGGGAGATCGGTCGGGGGCAGGGGTAGGAACAAGCCCCTGCGAACGGAGCGCCGCTTTCTCGCCCCGCTGGTGATGGCGCAGCAACGGGCGGTGACCGACGCCGCGTGCGGGAAGCTTGAAAAAGCCGAGACCCGCTCGTCATTCCCGCCTTCGCGGGAATGACGAGCTGAAAAGCAGTCCGGGCCCCTTACGCCCCGGTCAGCACCCGGTTCATGCGCTGCACAAAGGCCGCGGGATCCGCCAGCGCCGCGCCGGCCGAAATCTCGGCCTGCTCCAGCAGCAGCAAGGCCAGGTCCTTGGACTTGTCCTCGTCGGCTTCCGCCTCGACCCGCTTGAGCAGGGCGTGCTGCGGGTTGATCTCCAGGGTCGGCTTGCTGTTGGGCATTTTCTGGCCGGCTTCGCGCAGCAACCGGGCGAAGTGCGGGGCCATGTCGAAGTCGGCCAGGGCCAGGCAGGACGGCGAGTCGGTCAGGCGTGCGGACACCCGGACCTCGCCGACGCGGTCGCCGAGCAGGGCCTTGAGCTTCTCCAGCAGCGGGCCGGCCGCCTGGGTCGCCTCGTCCTGCCTGGCCTTGTCGGCCTCGTCCAGCGGCAACTCGCCCTTGGCGACGTTCTGCAGCTTCTTGCCGTCGTATTCGCGCAGCGAGCCGAGCATCCACTCGTCGATGCGGTCCGACATCAGCAGCACCTCGATGTCCTTGGCCTTGAACGCCTCCAGCTGCGGGCTGCCGGAGGCGGCCGCATGGCTGTCGGCGGTGATGTACCAGATCGTGTCCTGGTTTGCGGAAGTGTTGTCGGTCATACGCGCGATGTAGTCGTCGAGCGACACGGCCTGCTTGGCGCCTTCACCCTTCGTGGAAGCAAAACGCAGCAGCTTGGCGATGCGCTCGCGGTTGCCGGCGTCCTCGCCGATGCCTTCCTTGAGCGTGTTGCCGAAGGCCTTGTAGAAGGTGGCGAACTTCGCGGGCTCCTCGCGCGCGAGTTTCTCGATCAGGTCGAGCACGCGCTTGACGCAACTGGTCTTGATCCGGTCGAGCTGGCGGTTCTGCTGCAGCAGTTCGCGGCTGACGTTGAGCGGCAAGTCGTCGGCGTCGATCACCCCGCGCACGAAGCGCAGGTAGTTGGGCAGCAGCTCCTCGGCGGCATCCATCACGAACACGCGCTTGATGTAGAGCTTCAGTCCCTTGCGCTCGTCGCGGCCGCCCATCATCAGATCGAACGGTGGTTGCGCCGGCAGGTAGAGCAGGGTGGTGAAGCTCTGGTTGCCCTCGACCCGGTTGTGCGACCACGCCAATGCATCGTTGAAGTCGTGGCCGAGCGACTTGTAGAACGCCTGGTAGTCCTCGTCGGAGATTTCCGACTTGGGCCGGGTCCACAGCGCGGACGCGGCGTTGACCGTGTCCCATTCGCCGGCCGGCGCCTCGTCCTCGTTCGCGCCGTCGGCCTGCTTCTGCATGCGGATCGGGAACGCGACGTGCTCGGAATAGCGGTGGATCAGCGAGCGCAACTGCCAGTCGGCCAGGAACTCGTCCTCGTCGGGCTTGAGCTGCAGCACCACGGTGGTGCCGCGCTCGGCCAGCTCGACCGGCTGGAGGCTGTACTCGCCGCGGCCGTCGCTCTCCCACTTCACGCCTTCGCCTGCCGGCGCGCCGGCGTGGCGGGTCAGCACGGTGACCCGGTCGGCGACCACGAAGGCCGAATAAAAGCCCACGCCGAACTGCCCGATCAGGCGGGCGTCGGCCTTCTGCTCGCTGGCCATCGCCTCCAGGAAGCGGCGGGTACCGGAGCTGGCGATGGTGCCGATGTTGGCCACCACTTCATCGCGGGTCATGCCGATGCCGTTGTCGCGCACGGTGACGGTGCGTGCGTCCTTGTCCCAGCTGACGTCGATGTGCAGCTCGCTGCCGTCGGACATCAACTCGGGCTTGGCGATCGCCTCGAAGCGCAGCTTGTCGCAGGCATCGGAGGCGTTGGAGACAAGTTCCCGCAGGAAGATCTCCTTGTGCGAGTACAGCGAGTGCGTGACCAGGTGCAGGACCTGGGCGACCTCGGCTTCGAACGGGCGGGTTTCGGCTTCGCGGGTTTCGGTGGATGCATTCATACGTGTGCCTGATGCCGCGGGGGCATATGGATGAAGGGGTCGGTGGACTATGGGTCTGGCGCGCGCGAATTCAAGCCGGGCGCCAGCAGGCCGGATGTTGGTTGGGCGTGCGCCGGTCGGGTCGGTAGGTCACTGCGCGCCGGTGTCGGTCACTGCGGCGCCGCGCGATCCCGCCCGTGCGGCGCATCCAGATCCAGCAGCGGCCCCTTGGGGACGATGCCGTTTGGATTGATCGTGTCGTGGCTGCGGTAGTAGTGCTGCTTGATGTGCTGGAAATCCACCGTCGCCGCGACGCCCGGGCACTGGTACAGCTCGCGGGTGAAGCCCGACAGGTTGGGGTAGTCGGCAATGCGCCGCAGGTTGCATTTGAAATGACCGTGGTAGACCGGATCGAACCGCAGCAGCGTGGTGAACAGCCGCCAGTCCGCCTCGGTCAGGCGATTACCGACGAGATAGCGCTGGCCGCCCAGGCGTTGCTCGATATCATCGAGCGCCTCGAACAATGCGGTGACCTCGCGCTCGTATACCGACTGCTCGGTGGCGAAGCCGGCCTTGTACACGCCATTGTTGATGTGGTCGTAGACCACCGCGTTCACCTCGTCGATCTGCGGCAGCAGTTCAGCGGGTGAGTAGTCGCCGGGGCGGGCGCCGATGCCATCGAACGCCGAGTTCAGCATCCGGATGATCTCGGCCGACTCGTTGCTGACGATGGTATTGCGCTCGCGGTCCCACAGCACCGGTACCGTGACCCGGCCGCTGTAGTCAGGCCTGGCGCGCTGGTAGATCTGGTAGAGGAACTGCGCCCCGTCGACCGGGTCGGCGATGACGCCCGGCGCGGGCTCGAAGGTCCAGCCGTTGCCGGCCATGTACGGATTGACCACCGATACGCCGATCATGTCCTCCAGCCCCTTCAGCGCGCGGAAGATCAGGGTGCGGTGGGCCCACGGGCAGGCCAGCGAGACGTACAGGTGGTAGCGGCCGGCCTCGGCCCTAAAGCCGTCCTCGCCGCTGGGTCCGGCGCGGCCGTCGGCGGTGACCCAATGGCGAAATTGGGACTGGCTGCGGACGAACTTGCCGCCGGTGCTCGATGTGTCATACCACTGGTCGACCCAGCGGCCTTCAACCAACAGGCCCATCGCGTTGTCCTCGGTTCCGGTGGGTGGCTGTGATGCAAAGCTCCAGCCGCGGCGGCGTGCGCGGTTGCGGCACGCGAACCAGCATGATGGCCCGCGGTACGTCAGCGTCCCGTGTGGTACCCGCCCGGCCCGCCGCAGGCACTCCGCCGACACCGGTACAGGTTCACTCGCCGCCCACGCAGGGTCTGCGAGAACTGATGCTCCTTCAGGCGCAGGCGACAGGGAAGCCATGAACCACACCATCGGTAGTGCCGGCTCACATGCAACTCGCGAGGTGGCCGCTTGGGTGCCGCCGCTGGCGCGGTTGGGCTATGCGGCCAAAGGCGTGGTCTATGGACTGGTCGGTGGCATCGCGATCCGGGCCGCGCTCGCCTCGGGAGATGCCGAGGGCGCATCGGGCGCACTGGCGTCGCTGGCCGACGATCAAGGTGGCCGGCTGATGCTGCTGCTGATCGCGCTCGGATTGTTGGCCCATGTGCTCTGGCGGGCGGTGCAGGCGCTGCTCGATCCAGAGCACGCCAAGGTCGATGGCAAGCGGATCGCCATGAGGTTGTTCTACGCGCTCAGTGGCGTGGTGTACGGATCGCTGGCGTACACCGCCTGGCAACTGGGCCGGGGCCAGGGCAACGGGAATGGCAATGGAAGTGGCAATGGCCAGGAGGTGTGGGTGGCGCGCCTGCTGGAGCAGCCGCTGGGCGCCTGGCTGGTGATGATCGGCGGCGTCGGGGTGATGGCCTACGGCGCCCACCAGCTGTTCAAGGCCTGGCGTGGCGACGTCAATCGCCGCATGGCGCCGCCCGGCCAGGAGGTATCGCGCGGGGTGCGGCTGGTCGGGCGCATCGGCACCGCGGCCCGCGGCGTGGTGCTGCTGCCCATAGGTTGGTTCGTGTTCGGCGCCGGCCGCCACTACCGCGCGTCGGAGGCCTCCGATACCGGCGAGGTGCTGCAGATGCTGGAGCCCGGCTGGCTGCTGGCAGCGGTCGGCATCGGACTGCTCGCTTATGGCCTGCACCAGGTGGCCAAGGCGATGTACCGGCGGATCGCGCCGCCGAGTTGACCTGCCGCGTGCCCTGTACTCCCGTGAAAAAAGAACATCGGCGGTCCTTCATTCTGCCTGCACATCGAGCTCACCTGACTTGAACTTCCGGTGCGCGACACTCAAGACGGAACACTCCTCCAGCGCCCACTGCGGAGGTTTTCCTTTCTCGATCAACGCAAATCCCCACAGGCAACTTCCGGAGTCGAAAAAATGAAAAACATCAGCGGAAACACCAAAGCACTGGCCTTTGCACTCACGGCCGTATTTGCGCTCGCGGCATGTGACGTCGACCAGACCGAGGAAGGCGCATTGCCGGAGGTGGATGTGGAGGCGCAGGGCGGCCAGATGCCTGCCTACGATGTGGAAACGGCCGATGTCGAGGTCGGCACCAGGCCGGCTGAGGTCCAGGTGCCGGAGGTCGACGTTACGATGCCCGATGAGCAGCATGATGCCGAGGCGGAGGAGCTCGACCCTGCCGACGAGCACTGCCCGGCCCCAGAACCGTAGCGCCGGCGCTGATCAGCGTCGGCGGCGCCCTAATGCTGGCGGCGCCTAAGGAGGGGCGGCCACGCGCGAACATCCTTGCCGCGCAGGCACCGCGCGGATGCCAGGCTCTACAACCGGGTTGTCGATGCGATTGTTGCCGCACGTAGCACTGACTGTCTCCACCGGCATCCTGCTGGTGGCGGCAGTCGGCGCTTCGTGGCCGCTTCCGCTTCGGATGCAGGCGCACGACGGCGACGCCGCGGCGGTTCGGCAGCCGGTGGCGGCTCTGGGTGTCGCCACGGTTGAAGTTCCCCAGCTCGCACCGCCGGCCAGCGCGCCGCCGCCGGCCGGATACGAGATTGGCACCGGGGGCCCGCATCCGGCGCAGGCCGAGCCGGAGCAGCCATTCGCTGTCACCGAGGTCGCGCGCCTCGACCAGCCATGGGCAATGACCTTCGTCCCCGGCGGCCGCCTGCTGGTCACCCTGAAGGGCGGGCAGCTGAAGCTGGTGGACCCGGCCGATGGCCAGGTCGGCGACATCATCGGCGTGCCCGAGGTCGCCTACGGCGGCCAGGGCGGGCTCGGCGACGTGGTGCTGCACCCGCAGTTCTGGAGCAATGGCTTCATCTATTTCAGCTACGCCGAGGCCGGCGCGGGCGACACGCGCGGGGCGGTGGTCGCGCGCGCGCGCTTGACCCTGGACGCCGGCGTCGGCGGCCATCTGTCGGACGTGGAAGTGGTCTGGCGCCAGCTGAAGGTCACCGGCCAGGCCCACTACGGCCATCGCATCGCCTTTGGCCGCGATGGCAGTTTGTGGATCAGCTCCGGCGACCGGCAGAAACTCGATCCGGCGCAGGACCTGCAATCCACGCTCGGCAAGACACTGCGCCTGAATGCCGACGGCAGCTCGCCGGTCGACAATCCCTTTCATGCGCAGGGCGGCCTGGCGACCCAGGTCTGGTCGCTGGGGCATCGCAACGTGCTGGGCATGGCCTTCGACGTGCAGGGCCGGTTGTGGCAGCACGAGATGGGACCGGCCGGCGGGGACGAGCTCAACCTGATCGAGCGCGGCGGCAACTACGGCTGGCCGATCGTCTCCAATGGCGATCACTACGACGGGACATCGATCCCCGATCACGACACGCGTCCGGAGTTCAAGGCCCCCGCGATGTCGTGGACGCCGGCGATCGCGCCCTCGGGCTTTATCATCTATACCGGCTCGCAGTTCCCGTATTTCCATGGCGACGGCTTCGTCGGGGGGCTGCAGTCGCAGGGACTCATCCGGGTGCGCTTCGACGGGACCGGGGCGCGCGAGGTGAAGCGCTATCCGATGGGGCGGCGGATCCGCGAGCTCGAGCAGGGTCCCGGCGGCGCCATCTGGGTACTTGAAGACGGCGATGACGCGCGCCTGCTTCGGCTCACGCCGGTGCGGTTCTAGCGGAACCACCGGGCGACGCATACTTGGCAAGGCATGAAATCGGGTGGGGGAAACAACTTGGTGGCAATCGATAGAACGCGGCGTTCGCTGCTCGCGGCATCCCTGTGTGCCGCGTCCCTGACTCCATTGGGCCGTGCGCTCGCAGGCAGCGCGCGCGGCGCCCAAGGCGATAGCGGCGACGGCAAAGGCCATCTGGCCGCGCTGGAACGCATCCACGGCGGCCGCCTGGGCGTCGCGATCCTCGACACCGGCAGTGGCCGGCACATGGGCCATCGCGCCGACGAACGCTTCCCGATGTGCAGCACGTTCAAGTTCCTGGCCGCGGGGCTGGTGCTGGCGCACCTGGTCGTCGTCGCACCGACCCTCGGCGCGGCGGACGTGCCCACCGAGGCGGCGACCGCACCCCGGCTGCGCGTCGTGGCGTCGAACCTGTTCGTCCTGAACCGCGACCCGGCGGAGGCGGGACGA
>JAHWKC010000210.1 GCA_019348095.1 Pseudomonadota bacterium
GCTGATCGCGGGCACACCGCGTCCCACGTCGTGCGATCCTGGTCACCGTCGAGGAGGAGGAGCCATGGCGCCGCCGCTGGTCACCGGGCGCCGCCGGGTCCAGCAGCAGCTGGCCGGCGTGCTGTTCCTCGCTGTCCTCGCCGGCCTCGTCGGGCTCACCGTCGCGCTCTACCAGAAGGCCTTCAGCCCTGTTGTCACCGTCGTGCTCGAGACGGACCGCATCGGCAGCCAGCTCAGCAAGGGCGGCGACGTCAAGGCGCGCGGGCTCGTGGTCGGCGAGATCCGCGACGTGAGCACCGATGGCGGCATCGCGGAGATCGAGCTCGCGATCCAGCCCGAGGCGGCCGAGCGACTGCCGTCCGACCTGCGGGCCCGGCTGCTGCCCAAGACGCTGTTCGGCGAGAAGTTCGTCTCGCTCGAGTTCGACAGCGACTCCTGGGCGCCGCCGCTCCAGGACGGGGACGTCATCCCCCAGGACCGGACCGAGACCGCGCTCGAGACCGAGCAGACCCTCAACGACCTGCTGCCGCTGCTGCAGGCGCTCAAGCCGGCCCAGCTCAGCGTCACGCTGAACGCGCTGTCGACGGCGCTGCGCGGACGCGGCGACCAGCTCGGCGAGAACCTCGAGATCGTCGACGCGTACCTCCAGGAGTTCACCCCGGAGATCCCCGCGCTCGGGGAGAACTTCCGCGGGCTGGCCGACTTCGCCGACAACCTCGACGCGGCTGCGCCCGACTTCCTGCGCGTGCTGGACAACCTGTCCGAGCAGGTCCATGGCGATGCGATCGGGCGCCCGGCGTACCTGCATGAAGACGTCGAGTTGATTCGTGGCGATGTCCGTGACGCGACGGCGGTGCGCCGGGCGCTGCTCGGCGTGGACGCGGTGTTCCACTTCGCCGCCGCGGTCGGTGTCGGCCAAAGCATGTACGAGATCGAGCGCTACACCGACGTCAACAACCGCGGCACCGCGGTGCTGCTGGAAGCCTTGGCCGCAACGCCGGTGGCGAAACTGGTGGTCGCATCGAGCATGAGCGTCTACGGCGAGGGGCTCTACGTCGACGCCGACGGGAACCCGGTGCCCAGCGCGGACCGCCGCCGCGCCGACCTGGAGCAGGGGCGGTGGGAGCCCGTGGGCGAGCAGGGGCAGCGGCTCACGCCCGTGGCGACCCCGGAGACGAAGGTGCCGGCGCTGTCCAGCGTCTACGCCCTCGGCAAGTACGACCAGGAGCGGCTGTGCCTGATGTTCGGCCAGGCGTACAAGGTGCCGACCGTCGCGCTGCGCTTCTTCAACGCGTACGGCCCGTTCCAGTCGCTGTCCAACCCGTACACCGGAGTGCTCGCGATCTTCGCCTCGCGGCTGCTGAACGACCGCCCTCCGCTGGTCTTCGAGGACGGCGGGCAACGGCGCGACTTCGTCCACGTGCGCGACGTCGCCCACGCGCCTGCCGGTTGGCACTGGAGACGCCCGATGTCGACGGTCGCGTGCTCAACATCGGCAGCGGCAAGTCGCTGAGCATCCTGGAGGTGGCCGAGCAGATGGCCCGCGCGCTCGGCATCGATGACCTGCCGCCGGAGGTCACGCGCAAATACCGCACCGGCGACATCCGCCATTGCTTCGCCGACATCGAGCTGGCCCATGAAGTGCTGGGCTACCGGCCGCAAGTCGATCTGGCCGACGGCTTGGAGGAGCTGGTTGAATGGATGCTGGGTCAGAACGTATTCGATCGTGTGGAGGACGCCAGCGCCGAACTGTCGCGCCGGGGGTTGCAGCGATGAGGCCTGCCGCGACGACGGCTGCTGCGGCCAGTGCCGCCGCGCGCGAGCGGATGGCGGGCATCGGTGTGATCGAGTGGCTGCGGATCGGCGATGTCGAGCGCGTGACGCAACTGATCGAGGACATGCGCGAGCTGCGCGTGCGCCGCCTGCGCACGCAGTTTTCCTGGGCCGACTGGCATGCGCCGGGCGGCGAAGACTGGTACTCGTGGTTGCTGCCGCGGCTGGCGGCCGAGTGCGAAGTGCTGCCGTGTTTTACCTACACGCCGCCGTCGCTCGGGATCGAGGCACGGACCGCCTCGCCGCCGCGCGATCCGAAGGCCTACGCCGACTTTCTCGACCTGATGATCACCCGGTTCGGCGCGCATTTCGAATGGGTGGAACTGTGGAACGAGCCGAACAACCTCAACGACTGGGACTGGCACCTCGACCACAACTGGGAGATGTTCTCCTCGATGGTCGGGCAGGCCGCGTACTGGGCACGCCAGCGCGGCAAGAAGACGCTGCTCGGCGGGATGTGCCCGACCGATCCGAACTGGCTGGGCATGCTGGGCGATCGTGGTGTGCTGGAGCACATCGATGCGGTCGGCATCCACGGTTTCCCCGGCACCTGGGACTTCCGCGACCGCTCGTGGAGCGACACCATCAGCGACGTCCGCGCGGTGCTCGAGCAGCATTCGGTCAAGCCGCAGATCTGGCTGACCGAGGTCGGCTATTCGACCTGGCGCCACGACGAAATCGAGCAGTTGCGGCAGCTGCGCACGGTGCTCGACGCGCCGGCCGATCGCATCTACTGGTACGCGGCACACGACCTGCACGACAGCCTCAGCCACCAGGACGGCTTCCACGAGGACGAGCGCCATTACCACTTTGGTCTGCGCGATGCGCACGGGCGTCCCAAACTGCTGTACCGGATGTGGGCGGCGTCGGGATTCGACGGCATCGAGGAGATCGCCTCGCTGCAGCACCATCACGGCACCGGCCTCTCGCGCGCACCGGACGAGGATCCGGTGTCGGTCGCGAGCCTGGCGGCGCTGCCGCCGGAGAGGCAGCGGCAGCGGGCCGCTGGCGCTGACGAGGCCACCACCGCGTCGGCAGCGGAGCACGATACTGACCAGCAGGACGCGCCGGCGCAGGCGCTACAGCGCCAGCCCGCGCGCCTGCGGTCAGCCCAGCAGCGACCGGTACTGATCACCGGCGGCGCGGGCTTCGTCGGGACCAACCTGGCCGCGCGCCTGCTCGCCGCCGACCGGCCGGTGCTGATCTACGACAACCTGTCGCGGCCCGGCGTAGAGCACAACGTACGCTGGTTGCGCGCGTGCTTCGGCGACCGCCTGCAGGTCGAGATCGCCGACGTGCGTGACCGCCACCTGCTGCGCGAGGCGGTGGCCGGGATGGGGCAGGTGTTCCACTTCGCCGCTCAGGTCGCGGTGACCTCGAGCCTGGAGGATCCGGCCACCGATTTCGACATCAACCTGCGCGGCACCTTCAACGTGCTGGAGGCCGCGCGGCGTGCGCGGCGCCCGCCGCCGGTCGTGTTCACCTCGACCAACAAGGTGTACGGCGCGATCGACGACGTGGCGCTGGAGGCCACCGCGAGCCGCTATCAGCCGCGCGACGCGGCGCTGCGTGCGGTCGGGATCGGTGAATCGCGGCCGCTCGATTTCCATAGCCCCTACGGCTGCTCCAAGGGCGGCGCCGACCAGTACGTGCTCGATTACGCACGCAGTTACGGACTGCCCGCGGCGGTGCTGCGGATGAGCTGCATCTACGGCCCGCACCAGTTCGGCAACGAGGACCAGGGCTGGGTCGCGCATTTCCTGATCCGCGCGCTGGAACGGCAGCCGATCACGATCTACGGCGACGGCCGCCAGGTGCGCGACATCCTGTTCGTGGAGGATCTGGTCGATGCGTTGCTGCTGTGCCAGGAGCGAATGCCGCAGTTGCGCGGCCGCGCCTTCAACATCGGCGGCGGTCCGGCCAATACCACCAGCCTTATCGAACTGCTCGAGCGTATCGGCGCACTTGCCGGGCACGCACCGAAGGTCAGCCGCGCGCCATGGCGCACCGGCGACCAGCGCTATTACGTATCCGACACACGTGCGCTCGGCGCGGCGACCGGTTGGGCCCCGCGCGTGGGCGTGGCCGACGGCGTGGCACGGCTGCACCACTGGCTGCATGCGCAGCGCAGCGACTCGGGACAGATTTCGGCACGGAGGCACGTCGCATGAGCACGATGAGCGCAGCGGTATTCTGCGGCGACGGCCGCATCGAGGTGCGGCGCCAGCCACTGCCGACTCCCGCACCGAACGAAGTGCGCGTGCGGCTGCAAGGCTGCGGCATCTGCGCCTCCAACCTGCCGGTCTGGGCCGGCCAACCCTGGTTCGAATACCCGCTGGCGCCCGGTGCGCCGGGGCACGAGGGCTGGGGCGAGATAGACGCGGTCGGCGCGGAGGTGGACGACTGGCGCATCGGCGAGCGTGTCGCGCTGCTCTCGGGCAACGCCTACGCCGAGTACGACGTCGCCCCGGCCGCGGCCCTGACCCGCGTACCCGACGGCCTGGCCGACCGGCCGATGCCGGGCGAGCCGATGGCCTGTGCGATGAACATCTTCCGACGCAGCGACATCCACGCCGGCCAGCGGGTCGCGGTGGTCGGCGTGGGCTTCATCGGCGCGTTGCTGGCGGTCCCCCTGTCGGCCGTCGCCTCGGCGGTCGGCAACGAGCTGCGCCTGCGCCACGAAGCGCGGCAACGCGGCGAACCGGTGGTGAACGACCCCCACCCGGTCGGCCCCGAGGACGAACCGGTCGAGACCGACCAGCTCTGACCCGCGTGCCGACCCGGCGCAGGCTTCGGTCCAGGCGCGCGTCGGCTCGCTCGCGGGTCACAACGCACGGCTAGCGTCCGCTTCGACGGGGGCAACGAGCCGTCACGGCCGGTGACGCGCCGTCGCGTGCGTCCAGGGGCGGAGGCGACGAGGGATGGACCAACAGGCAGCAGCCGGGGGTGCGGAGCGCCGGGGCGGCGAACGCCGCAAGGGCTGGTGGCGCCCCGACCCCAGCAGCGACGGCCAGCG
>JAHWKC010000211.1 GCA_019348095.1 Pseudomonadota bacterium
CGCTCCTACCAAAGCGGCGGTCAGGCCGGCTCGCGATGGGTGACCACCAACTGGATGGCATCGCCGCCGCGGTAGTCGTCCGGCTCCAGCCGGTAGGCGATGCGGACGCGCCCGGCCGGCGCCTCGCCCTCCCCGCCGCCGAAATGGATCGCGTTCAGGCGCAATCCGGCGTGACCGAGCTCCAGTTTGAGGTGGCGACCTCCGACCACGCGCGTGGCCAGCACGTCGAACTCACCGTCGAACTGGGGCTCGGGAAAGCCCTGCCCCCATGGCCCGCCGTCGCGCAGCGCCTCGGCACTGGGTCGGCAGAATTCCTCCGTCAGGAGTTCACCGTCGCTGAGCACATCGGCCTGCAGCAGCTCCGCGGTCAACCGGTTTGCTGCGCAGCCTTGGAACGCCTGCTGGAAATCGGCGAACGCCTCGATCTGCAGCGACATGCCCGCGGCCATCGCATGACCGCCGAACCGGTCGATCAGCCCCGGGTGGCGCGCGGCCACCTCGGCCAGCGCGTCGCGGATGTGGAACCCGGGAATCGAACGCGCCGATCCGCGCAGCAGCGAACCGCCGGGTTCGCCCGGTGCAAACGCGATGACCGGGCGGTGCAGGCGCTCCTTGATCTTCGAGGCCACCAGGCCGATCACACCGGGGTGCCAGGCGGCGTCGAACAGACAGACCGCGGCCGGAATCGCGCCGCCGTCGAGCAGGCTCACCCGGGCCAGCGCGGCCTCGGCCTCGTCGGTCATCTGCTGCTGCACGGCGCGGCGCTCGCCGTTGATTTCGTTCAGGGTCGCGGCGATGTCGCGCGCCTGATGGATGTCGTCGGTCAGCAGGCACTCGATGCCGAGCGTCATGTCCTCGAGCCGGCCGGCTGCGTTCAGGCGCGGACCGATCGCGAAACCGATATCGGCAGCGGTGAGCCGGCGCTGATCGCGCTGCGCGACCTCGATCAACGCGCTCAGGCCGGCGCAGCCCTGCCCGCCGCGTATCCGGCGCAGGCCGGCGGCCACAAGCGCGCGGTTGTTGGCGTCCAGTGCGACCAGATCGGCCACGGTGCCCACCGCGACCAGGTCCAGCAGGGTCGCGAGGTCCGGCTCCGGCCCGGCAAATACACCCTGCTCGCGCAGGCGCCTGCGCAAGGCCAGCAGCACGTAGAACATGACTCCGACGCCGGCCAGCGCCTTGCTCGGGAACGCATCGCCGGGCAGGTTCGGATCGACGATCGCATCGGCCGGCGGCAGCGTGTCCCCGGGGAGGTGGTGGTCGGTGACCAGCACCTGCCAGCCGCGCGCCTTGGCCGCAGTAATGCCGGCATGGCAGGCGATGCCGTGGTCAACGGTCACCAGCAAGTCAGGTTCCAGTGCGGCAAGTTCTTCCACCAGGGCCGGCGACAATCCGTAGCCATGCACGATGCGGTTGGGCACCGCGTGCGAGACCCGCCGCGCACCGAGCAGCCGCAGGCCGCGCACGCCGACGGCGCAGGCAGTGGCACCGTCGCAATCGAAATCGCCCACCACCACGATGTGCCGGTCATCCGCGATGGCGGCGGCCAGTAATGTGGTCGCAGCATCGAGACCGCTGAGGCTGTCGGGCGGCAGCAGTTGCGCCAGCCGCGGCTGCGCCTGCTCGACGTCCAGCGCGCCGCGGGCGGCATACAGCCGGCGCAGCAACGGCAGGACGTGCTCGGGCCAGGCGCCGGCATCGCCGGTGATGCGCCGGCGCAGCTGCGCGACCGGCTTCATGCGTCGAAGGTGCCGACCGGCCGCCGCCAGAAGCGCCAGCGTTGCCGGCTGGCGAGTTCGAAACGCATGCCGTCGGCGAAATCCAGCGTAAGCCGCGCCAGCGCACCGGTGTCGAGCTCGCGCAAGGCCGGCGCCATCCAGTCGCGGTCGAGTACGGCTAGGTCGCGGCCGTGGCGCAGGTCGAGCAGACGGTCGCCACCGCCGGCTTGCCAAGCCTCGGGGAGCGGCGCGGAGGCAATGTCGGCCAGGGCTGCGAATGCCCGCATCGCCTCGTCGTCGCTGCATACCTCGCTCAAGCTCGTGCGCACGTGATCGGGCAGCACGCCCGCGCCCCAGAACCACACCGAGTTGACCGGCGCCAGGCCCGCCGCCGTGCGCTGAGCGTTGCGCGGATGGTTGTGCAGCGTCACCTGCGCTTCGCTGAGCAGGGCGCGCCAGCGGCGACCCTCCGGGCTGTCCTGCTCGCCGCTGCCGGGTAGTTGGTCCAGCAGGTCCGCGCCCAGCGCATCGGCCGGGCTGGTGAAGGACGGCAGCTTCGCACCCGCGGGCAGGCGCAGGTACCAGCGCGACGGCGTCGGTGCGTCGACCGGAAATCCGGCATCGCCGAACAACGGCTTCAACGCCGGCAGGAACGCCGCGGTGTCCGCGTCGGTCAGCGACAGCGCGTCGCCATGGGCGAGCAGGCGCGCGCCGTTAATGTCGGGGCGCACGTAGGCCGGATCCGCGCGCAGCCATGCGTCCTGCCCGGCATCAGCGGCATCGCGCTGGCGCGTCGCTGCAGCCACCGGCCAGCCGCGGGGCAGCAGGTCGAACACGCGGGCCCGTTGCGCGCCCTCGTCCACGCGTCGATCCGCGCGACCCAGGCGCCTGCCCAGTGCTTCAGGCAGCCGCTGCGCGCCGAAACGGCCCCGCGCGGGCAGCAGCAGTGTGGCCGTTGCCATCGGCTCAGGCGTCGTAGCGCACGCCGACGATGTCGAATTCCCGGGTGCCGCCGGGCGCGGCGATGGTGACGCTGTCGCCTTCGTGCTTGCCGATAAGCGCACGCGCCACCGGCGACGAGATCGCGATCTGCCCCTGCTTGATGTCGGCCTCCAGGTCGCCGACGATCTGGTAGGTTTTCTCCTCGTCGGTTTCGGTATCGGCCAGTTCGACCGTCGCGCCGAACACGATGCGCGAGCCGGCATTGAGCGCCGAGATGTCGATGACCTGCGCATGTGACAGCTCGGCCTCGAGCTGCTTGATCCGCCCCTCGATGAAGCCCTGCTGCTCGCGGGCGGCGTGGTACTCGGCATTTTCCTTGAGGTCGCCATGCGCGCGCGCCTCGGCGATGGCACTGATCACCGCCGGCCGCTTGACCGACTTGAGTTCTTCGAGTTCGGCGCGAAGACGCTGCGCGCCCTTGGTGGTGAGCGGTGCTTGCATGGTGGAATCCTGGGGTGCCGGCATGGGGCGGCGCGGGTTCTGGAATGGTGGTGCGCCTCGAGGCCGATTGTGCCCGGAGTGGCGCGATAATCAACCGGGTCGGCCGGCATCGCGAGCAGCGGCTCTTGTAGGAGCGGCTTTAGCCGCGATCCGGAAATCGGTTTTCCATCCGACTTCCGGTCGCGGCTGAAGCCGCTCCTACAATCGCGGCTGAAGCCGCTCCTACAAAGTGGCGCCGCCGAGCTCCGCATGCAGCTCCTGCAGCGACCACACCGGGCCGGTGCCGCGGTACTCGAGCGAGTGCAGCAGCGCACGTGCGCCGGCGATCGTGGTCGAGTAGGTCACCCGGTGCTGCAGGGCTTCGCGACGGATCGAGAACGAGTCGGAAATCGCCTGGCGGCCTTCGGTGGTGTTGACGATGTAGACGATCTCGTCGTTCTTGATTAGGTCGACGATGTGCGGCCGGCCCTCGGCGACCTTGTTGATCGTCTCGCAGTCCAGCCCCTGCCCGCGCAGGAACCCGCTGGTGCCGCGCGTCGCGACCAGGGTGTAGCCACGCTCGATCAGCTGCCTTGCGACCGGTAGCACGCGCTGCTTGTCCGGATCGCGCACCGAGATGAAGACCTTGCCGGCCTCCGGCAGCTTGCGCACGCCACCGGCTTCCTGCGCACGCGAGAATGCCGCGCCGAAGTTCCGACCCACTCCCATTACCTCGCCGGTGGAGCGCATCTCCGGCCCGAGGATCGGGTCGACGCCCTGGAACTTGGCGAACGGGAAGATCGCTTCCTTCACCGAGTAGTAGTGCGGAATGATTTCGGTGGTCGCGCCCTGCTCGGCCAGCGTCTTGCCAGCCATGCAGCGCGCGGCGATCTTGGCCAGCGGCATGCCGGTGGCCTTGGACACGAACGGCACGGTGCGCGAGGCGCGCGGGTTGACCTCGAGCAGGAAGATCCGGTCCTCGCCGTTCTCGTCGATCTGCACCGCGAACTGGGTGTTCATCAGGCCGACCACGTTCAGTGCCTTGGCCAGCGCCACCACCTGCTCGCGCAGCTTGGCCTGGGTCTGCGCCGACAACGAATACGGCGGCAGCGAGCAGGACGAGTCGCCCGAATGCACGCCGGCCTCCTCGATATGCTCCATCACCCCGCCGATCAGCACGTGGCCGGCCTTGTCGGCGATCACGTCGATGTCGACCTCGACCGCGTTGTCGAGGAAACGGTCCAGCAGTACCGGCGAGTCGTTGGACACTTTCACCGCGTCGCGGATGTAGCGCGCGAGGTCCGCATCGGAATAGACGATCTCCATCGCGCGGCCGCCGAGCACGTAGCTCGGGCGCACCAGCAGCGGGAAGCCGACGCCGGGCGCCACTTCGAGCGCCTCCTCGTCGGAGTGCGCGGTCGCGTACGGCGGCGCCGCGCACCCGATCTCCCCCAGCAGCGCGCTGAAGCGCCCGCGGTCCTCGGCGAGGTCGATCGCGTCGACGCTCGTCCCCAACAGCGGCACGCCGGCCTCGGCGAGCTGGGCGGCGAGCCGCAGCGGCGTCTGGCCGCCGAACTGGACGATTACCCCCTCCGGGCGCTCCTGCTCGACGATCGCGAGCACGTCCTCGAGCGTGAGCGGCTCGAAGTAGAGGCGGTCGGAGGTGTCGTAGTCGGTCGAGACGGTCTCCGGGTTGCAGTTGACCATCACCG
>JAHWKC010000212.1 GCA_019348095.1 Pseudomonadota bacterium
ATGGCACGCTGGTGGGTGTGCAGGCCGGGGAAAGCCGGCAGCAGGGAAGGATGGATGTTGATCAGCCGTCCCTGGTAGCGCTCCACGAAGCCGGGCGTGAGGATGCGCATGAAGCCGGCCAGCGCCACCAGGCTGGGCTGATGGCGGTCGATCACCGCCGCCAGCTCGGCATCGAATGCATCGCGCGAATCAAAGCGCTTATGGTCCACCACGCCCGCGGCGATGCTGGAGAGCATGCGCAGCTTGCTGCTGGGTCACGCGCTGTCGGCATCCTCGCGCGTGCAACTTGCCCAATGGTTGGTGGCCAGCACCACCGGCGGCACCCGGCTGCGCGCGGGGTTGCCGGGTTCGTGGCGGGTCGGCGACAAGACCGGCACCAGCCTCAACGGTGCCACCAATGACATCGCAGTGGCTTGGCCGCCCGGACGTGCGCCGCTGCTGGTGACCGCCTACTTCGCCGAGTCGCCGGTCGCGCAGGCGACGCGCAACGCGGTGCTGGCCGAGGTCGGGCGCATGGCCGGAGGACTCGCCCGCGCCCAGTCGCGCTGACGCATTCCAGTCGTGCCGGAGCCATTTCCCCAGCCGGCGTGGTGGGGGCGGCCGCGACGCCGGGACTAGCCGACGCCGGGATAGGTGCGCTGCTTGAGCAGTCCTGCCAAGTGGGTGGCGTTGGAGGCCAGCATTGCGATCGTGCTGGCGACCTTGTCCGGCGTCTTGTCGAGGTCCTTGTAGTCGGTGCTGTGCATGGCCTCGCCGACCCAATAGACCGCGCCGGCCGCCGGGATGGTGAAGCCGACATCGGCCAGTGCCTGGTACAGCTCGGCGCAGACGTGGTGGGCGCCGTCCTCGTTGCCGACCACGCAGACCGCGGCGACCCGGCCGTAGCTCGGATAGCGGCTGCGGTCGTCGGTCTCGCCGAGGAAGGCGTCCATGCGTTCGAGCACCCGTTTGCAGACGCTGGACGGCTGGCCCAGCCAGATCGGCGTGGCCAGCACGAAGATATCCGAGGCCAGCACGCGCTGGCGCAGCATCGGCCAGGCGTCGCCCACTCCTTCGTCGCTGCGCACCCCCGGCTTGATGTCATGGTCGACCGCGCGGTCGCTGGCGGTGCGGGCGCCGTGGCCGGCAATCGCGTGCAGCACCTGGTCGAGCATCTTCTGGGTCGACGATTCGGCCGGCCCGCCCTTGAGCGTGCAATTAAGCCCGTAGGCGCTCAGATCCGACATCGATGCTCCTTCGCAGCGGTGCCCGGCGCACCAAGGGCCATGGTGCGCGGGGCGGTGTGGAGGCGAGGTGGTGTTGCTTCGGTCCGTGCGGCCGGTCATCCGGCCGGGACCGCCCGGTGGCCGGCGCCGCGGGGCGGCGGCCGCGGCCCAGACGGGCGCGCGGGTCAGTGCGGCGGCGGCCCAGACCTGGACGCGCCGCCTGCCTGCCGGCGGTCAGTGCCGCGGTTCGGAGACTTCCCTGACCGTTCGCGCGGTCGCGCGGTTCTTGCCGGACAGCGCGAGGTCGGCCAGCGCGAACATGCCGACGACCTTGTCGTTGTCATCGACCACCGGCACCCGGCGAATCTGCGCTTCCTCCATCATCGAATACGCATCCTTTACGTCGCTGTCGGCGCGCACGGTCTGCACCTGGCTGCTCATCGCTTCGCCGGCGGTGCACTGGCTGGGATCGCGGCCTTGGGCGACGACGCGGGTGGTGATGTCGCGGTCGGTGATCACGCCCACCGGCGCGCCGCGCTCGTCGACCACCGGGATCTCCCCGCAGTCGTTGTCGATCATCATCTGTGCCACCTGCGGCACCAGCGTGTCGCGCGAACAGCAGGCGGGGTTGGCGGTCATTGCCGATCTGACTTCCATCGCATGTTCCTCTTCGCAGTGGGGGATCGAGGATGATGCGGGGAGCGGGGTTGGCCGGGCGTGAACTTTCCGGCTGGGGGAAGTTAGCCGGCGGATCGGTGCGGCATGACCGATCCGATGAGCCGTGGCGCCCGACGCCGAAGCGGTGGCGTTATGCTGCGGCCATCGCTGCCTGCATCGGGAGGCCCCGTGGCCAAGGTCGTGCTTGCTTCGGCGTTGTCGCGCTGGTTGCCGCAGGCGGCCGACCGGCCGGTGGGCGAGGTCGCGCTGGAGATCCCCGGAAGCGATCTGGGCGAAGTGCTTGAAGGGCTGTTTGCACGGCATCCGAACCTGCGAGGCTACGTGCTCGATGAACACGGTGCGGTCCGGCACCACGTCGCCGTGTTCGTCAACGGCGATGCGATCGGCGACAAGCACAATCTCGCGCAACCGCTCGGCGGGTCCGCCGAGGTCTACGTGATGCAGGCGCTTTCAGGTGGTTGAGCTCGACGGTTGACCCTGGAGACTGAAATGTCCGACCGGTTGCTGGTGTCCACCCGCAAGGGATTGTTCGTGCTCGAACGCGCAGTCGATGGCCATTGCGGTGACTGGCGCATTGCGTCGACCGCCTTCCTCGGCGACAACGTCGCGCTGGCGATGGCCGATCAGCGCGACAGCAGCTGGTACGCGGTGCTCGACCTGGGCCACTTCGGCAACAAACTGCAGCGCTCGACCGATCTGGGCCGCAGCTGGATCGAATGCGCGGTGCCGGCGTTCGCCCCCGGCGACGAAGTCGCCACCGCCGATGGCAAGCCGCCGCAAGCGGCCGCGCTCAAGCTGATCTGGTCGCTGGAGGCCGGCGGTGCCTCGGAGCCGGGACGGCTGTGGGCTGGCACGGTCCCCGGCGGCCTGTTCCGCTCCGACGACCACGGCGCCAGTTGGCACCTGGTGCGCGCGCTGTGGGATCGCCCGGAGCGGGCGGAGTGGTTCGGCGGCGGCTTCGACCAGCCCGGCATCCATTCGATCTGCATCGACCCGCGCAACCCGCGTTGCCTGCGCATCGCGATATCCAGCGGCGGGGTATGGCGCAGCGACGACGGCGGCGCGAGCTGGGAGCAGACCGCGCACGGCATGTTTGCCGCCTACATGCCCGCGGACCGCCGCGATGACCCCAACATCCAGGACGTGCACCGGCTGGTGCAGTGCCGCGCGGCGCCGGACGTGCTGTGGGCGCAGCATCACAACGGCGTGTTCCGCAGCGTCTCCGGCGGGGGCGACTGGCACGAGGTGCCGAACGTGCGGCCCTCGGTGTTCGGCTTTGCGGTCGCGGTGCATCCGCACGATCCGGCGTGCGCGTGGTTCGTGCCGGCGGTCAAGGACGAGCGCCGCATTCCGGTGGATGCGCAGCTGGTGGTCGCGCGCACCAGCGATGGTGGCGCCAGCTTCGAGGTGTTGCGCGACGGCCTGCCGCAGCAGCACGCCTACGATCTGGTCTACCGGCATGCCCTGGCGATCGACCAGGACGGCGAATGCCTCGCGTTCGGCTCGACCACTGGTGGGCTGTGGACCAGCACCGGCGCCCGCCCCGGGACTGCGGGCGATCGCTGGCAGCAGCTGCCCGCGCGCCTGCCACCGGTCCACGCGGTCACGTTCGCCCGCGGCTGAGCGGCCGCCATCGGCAATCCACCGCGCGGACCGGCCTGACGGTGCAAATCGCCGGCTCGTGCGCCGCGGGGCGACCGTCGTCGCGTTCCGGGATCGCCACCCCTGAATGTTCACCGCGCGTTGGGCACAGTGGCCCCGAACGCCCCTAGACTGGCAGCCTGGTTCGTGACGCCGCGCCGCCAAGGCTGGCGTCGGTCTGAATGACTTCAGGACGTGGGTGAACGATGCTCAAGCCATGGTTTCCGGTCGTCTGCTGCCTCTGCCTGGCGCTGTCGGCGTGCACGCCGCGAGTGCCCGGCTGGGCAGGGGATCCGGCCGCGGAAACGCAGACCGCCAACAGCAGCGATGGCGGCGCGCTGGTCGACACCGCGGCGGTCGAGATGCCGGACTCGCCGGTGGTCGCCACCGGGGAGATCGACTGGGCGCCGATGGAACTGACCAACGGCACCGCCCTGGTCAGCTGCGAACATGACTACCGACAGCACGGTGACGGCGAGCCGCTGGCGTCACTGGGCTTCACCGGCATCTGGCGCGCGCTCGCCGACTGCCGCGACAGCGGCATGTTGCGGTTGCGCTACCAGGGCAAGATCGATTCGGAGTTCCCGATGCTGGTCGAGCGCGTGGCCGAGGTCGCCGACATCCAGGGCATCGCCAATCGCATCCTGGACATCGATTCCAGCGGCGGGCGGGTCGAACCGGCGATGCGCGCCGGCGACCTGATGGGTGAGGACGGCTGGACTGTCTGGGTGCGCGAGGATTCGATCTGCCACAGTTCCTGCGTGCTCGTGGTCGCCGCCGGCGACATGCGCCTGCTGGCCGGCGACATCGGCATCCACCGGATGATCCGGATCGGCTCGACCGCGACTTCGCGTGCGGAGCTCAACGAGGAGTTGCGCGGCGTCAGCACGATGATCAAGCGCTACCTGGAGCGACATGGCACGGCAGTCGCGGTGGCCGACCTGATGATGACGGTGCCCAATCGCAAGCTGCGGGTCCTCAGCGCCGAGGAGCTCGACGAGTTGGGCCTGGCCGGCCCGAACGCGGCACAGGACGATCTCGACCGGCTCCGGCTGGCGCGCGAGTGCGGCGAAGCCTTCGTGCAGCGCAAGGACGCCCTGCTGCGCGCTTTTGACCGTCAGTGCGTGCAGCCAAGCGAGGAAGTGGGCGACATGGGCGACTGCGCACTGCAGTTGCGCCAGCGTTTCGGCTTTCCCGACCGCAGCTGCCCCAGCGAAAACCCGCTGGCCGAGTACGACCGGATATCGCACCACGCCACCGCCGCGCGCGGCTGAAGTCCCGCGCCGGGGGAGCAGCTCCTATCAGGTGTCACTGCGTT
>JAHWKC010000213.1 GCA_019348095.1 Pseudomonadota bacterium
CGGCAGGTTGGCGGCATGCGTCGGATAGTCCTTGACCTTGATGTCCAGCACCGTGGTCAGCCCGCCCAGGCCCTGCGCGCCGATGCCCAGCGCGTTGACCTTCTCGTAGAGTTCCAGCCGCAGTTCCTCGGCACGGTTGGAGGCCCCGCGCGCCTGCAGGTCGGTGATGTCGATCGGCTCCATCAGCGACTCCTTGGCCAGCAGCATCGCCTTCTCGGCGGTGCCGCCGATGCCGATGCCGAGCATGCCCGGTGGGCACCAGCCGGCGCCCATGGTCGGCACGGTCTTCAGCACCCAGTCGACGATCGAGTCGGACGGATTGAGCATCGCGAACTTGCTCTTGGCCTCCGAGCCGCCGCCCTTGGCCGCGACGATCACATCGACCGTGTTGCCCGGCACCACCTTGACGTTGACCACGCCCGGCGTGTTGTCGCCGGTGTTGCTGCGCCGGCCGGCGGGGTCGGCCAGCACCGAGGCGCGAAGCTTGTTGTCGGGGTGCCGGTAGGCGCGGCGCACGGCGGCGTGGACCATGTCCTCCACGCCCATGGTGGCGTCGTCCCAGCGCACGTTCATGCCGATCTGGAGGAACACGGTGACGATGCCGGTGTCCTGGCAGATCGGGCGGTGGCCTTCGGCGCACATGCGCGAGTTGATCAGGATCTGCGCGATCGCGTCCCGGGCCGCGCTGCTCTCCTCGCGCTCGTAGGCCGCGGCCAGGTTCCGGATGTAGTCGACCGGATGGTAGTAGCTGATGTATTGCAGTGCATCGGCGACGGACTGGATGAGGTCCTCCTGCCGGATGGTCACGGGCTTGGTCGACGCCTGCTGGCCCGCTGCAGGGGCGGGCCGGGTCGGCGAGATCGCGTCTGGGGGAGGGCTCACGGCGTATTGGGGTGGCATCGGGGCGGCCATTCTACCTTCGCCGCCGGAAGCCTTCCGCGAGCCATTCGGATGTGCGGCGCGGAAGACCACCCGTCTGTGCGGGCGCTGTTTTCCTGGCCTGTCGCGGCATGGCACCGCGCGCCAAAGCTGTGAAAAACGTGTTACCAGCGCCTTCACGGCCAACGCATCCGCCCTGCTCTAGCGTGCGAATGCGGCCCGTACGGCCGGCACTCACGCGCTCTCGCGCCCGTACTTCCCCCGAAGGAGATTTCCCATGACACACAAGAAACTGACAATCTGGACGGCCTCCATTCTGGCGGCCGCGGTGCTGGCGGCCTGTGCGCAGGACGACGCCGCCAACGACAGCGCGATGGTGCCGCCACCGGGCACCGAGGCCGTCGACCCAGCGGTCAACGACGGCGCCCTGGCCGATACGATGGCAATGGACCAGAGCGCCGTCGGCTCCGATCAGGGCGCCGAAGCGCTGGCCCTGGTGATGGCAGTCGACGAGCACGAAATCGCCGCTGCCGAGCAGGCCCGCGACAAGGACGTGGACGGCGAAGTGCGCGAGTACGCCGACATGCTGCACACCGAGCACACCCGCAACCTGGAGACGACCCGCCAGCTGATGCAGAACAGCGGTGGCGCAGCGGGGAACTCCGCGGAAGCTTCAGCCGATCCCTCCGTCCGCGGCGACGTGGCGGGCCCGCAGGCCGGCGCGATGGCCGATGTCGGCAACATGCCCGAGGTCCAGGCCCAGCGCGAGAAAGGCGAAGCGGTGATGCGCAAGCTGGGTGAGATGGAAGGCGACGAGTACGAGCAGGCCTACATCGACGCGATGGTCCAGGGCCACACCGACGCCCTTGCGATGCTCGATGAGCGCCTGCAGGGAATCGACGATGAACAGATCCGCCAGCACCTCACCATGACCCGTGACGCCATCGCCAGTCATCTCGAGCGGGGCCAGGAGTTGCAGGGCCAGAACCAGTAAGACCAGAGCTGTACGCCCCAGCAACGCCCCTTTCCGGTGCTGCCGGGAAGGGGCGTTTTCATGCGGCACCTTCAGTGCTGCAGCAGCAGGCGCTACCGGTCGTCAAAGATCGTTGCAGGCACCTATTCGTCCAGTTCGAGCAACGACCGCGCCGGACGCTGCCTGCGCAGGCTTCCGGTCTGGTCCTTGTGCGCATCGCCCAGCAATTGGCGCTTGTCGGCACCCTGGCCGGGCTGGTTGTCGCGGTCACCGGGCTTGCGAAGCTCGCCGCGTGCGGTGTCGACGTCGTCTTGGCCGCGGCGTGTGTCGTGCGTGATATGCATGGCGAGTTCCTGCAGTCTGTTGGACGGACAGGCGTGGCATCCCGCGCCACGCCGAGGTCCCTTGTAGTCGACAAAACGTTACGAAAAGGTGGTCGCCACGCTTCAGTTCCGCGACAGCCATGCGGTGGCCACTGGCTGGGAGTCGCATGAATGGTTCAGCTGAGCGCAAGTCAGCCACGCACAGGCGGTCTGTTGCAGAAAATTCTTTGAGCTCACGCATCGCGGGAGCAAACGCGCGCTCGCAGCCAGCATCGCTGCAGCGCTCCAGTCCTGGTGCAACAGGAACGTCCGGCCAACCCTCTCTCTTTTTCTTTGCGTCCTTGCCCGACCGCTCTCAAGGACCTCCCGGGGTGGCCTGTCTCGGTCTTGGCACGACGGTAACGGGCGCCGCCCTACCGTAGGCATACGGAGCCGGCGGACGGCCCCACCCCATCCCCCTGGCAGGAGAACGACATGCCCTCCAAGCAGCCGCACGACGAGCACCGCTCATCCGATCGCCGCCGTGAACAGCGCTACCAGGCGCGCCCCTATGAGGGCATGCCGTCGGTGACCAACCGCGAGTGGGGCGAGCGCGATGCGTCGCGCCAGCACTCCTTTGGACCGGGGGAACTGGGCGGCCACGGCGACCTGCGCACCGGCCACCAGGGCGGCTACGCGCAGGACCAGGGTCGCCACGCGCAGAGCGGGCACGGCCGTGGCGGCAGTGCGCAGGGCAGCGAGCAGACCTCACGCGGCGCCGATGGCGGGCGGCAGAGCCATCGCGGACGCGGGCCGAAAAACTACCGGCGCTCCGACCAGAGCATCACCGACGAGATCTACGACCGGCTGACCGACGATGACCATATCGACGCCAGCGAAATACTGGTGATGGTCGAGAACGGTGTGGTCACCCTGACCGGCGAGGTTCCGGCGCGGCATATGAAACACCGCGCCGAAGACCTGGCCGACGCCATGCGCGGCGTCAGCGACATCGACAACCGCATCCGCGTGGACCGCGGCGCCGATTCGTTCGGCCCACCCGGCGCAGCCATGCGCAGCGGGGACAACCAGCCGGGCAGCGGCTTTTCCAGCTCGGCCCGCATCGACT
This sequence comes from Pseudomonadota bacterium, assembly GCA_019348095.1. GTDB lineage: Bacteria > Pseudomonadota > Gammaproteobacteria > Xanthomonadales > Xanthomonadaceae > Novilysobacter_A. The sequence continues at coordinate 3,284 of JAHWKC010000213.1, forward strand.
CGGCGCGCATCGACGATCCGCTGGACGAGCAGCCCGTCGAGCGCCAGGACGGCGGTGAAGCCAGCGCTGGCCGCAAGGGCTCGCGCCGCTGAGCAGCCCGGCTGTTGCGGAAATCAGAAGCAAATCCCCCCTGCCCCCCTTTCCAAAGGGGGGAACAGCCAAGGCTCAGAACAGCGCCGGCTGCGGACTGACGGGGGCCGGTGCGCTGTAAGTCAGGCGTCCGTCGACGATCCGCGCCGCACGCGTGTACGGGTGCGCCTCTTCGCGGCCGGGCGCGGTCAGATGGATCACCTCCCATCCATCGGCCTTGAAGTCATCGGAGATCAGGCCACGGTGGCATTGCCACCACAGGGCCTCCGCGCACATCACTGCGGTCGGTTGTGAGCCCGCGAGCTCGGCCAGCCGCGCGCGCGCCGCCCGGTACGGCGGGGTCGCCATGTGGTCGGCATAGCCGCGGAAGCTGGCGTTGCGCCAGGCCGTGTTGGGCGTATCGGGAGCTGCCTTGCGGCGGCCGCCCAGATCGGGCATCGGCAGGTAGTCGATGCCGGCGCCGGGCAGGGCCTCGGCCATGGTCTGCCCTGAGAACTGCGGGTGCCGCCGCGACCCGGCAAAGCGCCGCACATCCACCAGCGCGGCGATGCCGGCATCGCGCAGCATGCCTACGAAGACCTCCCATTCGCGCGTCGAGTGGCCGATCGTCCACAGGCGGCGGAGATTCGGTCCGGTCGCATCGGTCATGCCCGCATCATGCCGCGGCGCGAGTGACAGTTTTGATAAGGATCGGCGCTGCTCTACGCGCGCGGCCTTCGCAGGAGCGGCGCGATGCCCATGCACGCCGGCGCGGCGGCCTCGCGGGTGAAACGCCCATTGACGCCGCACCGGCTAGGCTGCCGGCAACGCAGTGGAGAGACGCCGGCGCCCATGAACCATCCCAGCTCCGACCACGCAAGCGCCGATAACGGCAAGGATTCGCATGGCTCCGGCCACCGCGGCGGCGTGGCGCGAACCGCGCAGATCGTGCGGTTCCTGCTGAAGTACCGGCACGCGGGGGTGTTCAGCGGGCTCGACCTGGACGCGGCGGTGCTGGCCGCGGGTGAGTCACCGCCGACCGCGGGCAAGCCGGAGGAGTTCGTCAGCGACCTGGAAGCGCTCGGCCCGACCTTCGTCAAAATCGGACAAGGCCTGTCCACGAGGCCGGACATGGTGCCCGCCGCCTATCTCGCCGCGTTGGAGCGGATGCAGGATCACGTCGCGCCCATACCGTTCGAGGCGATCCGCGAGGTGGTCGAGGAGCAGCTTGAGGTCAAGATCAGCCGTGCCTTCGCGACCTTCGATCCCGAGCCGATCGGCAGCGCATCGCTGGCGCAGGTGCACCGTGCCAGCCTGCGTGACGGCCGCATGGTGGCGGTCAAGGTGCAGCGGCCGAACATCGTCGAGCAGATCCGCGGCGATCTTGACGCGCTCGCCAGCATCGTCGGAAGGATCGACCACGCCACCGCGGTGGGTCGTCGCATGCATTTCGCGGACTGGGTCCACGAGTTCCGCAAGACACTGCTGGCC
>JAHWKC010000214.1 GCA_019348095.1 Pseudomonadota bacterium
CGTCGTCCAGGCGGGGCTCGACCCGGTCGCGCTGGCCGAGCGGGCGGTCGAGGAGCTGCCGGAGGTGGAGGCGTGCTGGCGGCCGTTCGTGGAGAAGTTCGCCGCCCTCGCCGCCGGCCGGGGCCGGGTGACCCTTCCGCTCGTCGACACCGAGTGACGGTGACCAACGGAGGAGGCGGGCGGGCGTGAGCGTCCTGGAGGACCGGGGGAGCGGCTCCAGCGTGCTGGTGCGCCTGGGCTTCACCGACATCCCCGGCACGAAGCAGGCGCTGCGCGAGCTCGGGCTGTGGCGCGACGGCCGGCCGGTCGACGACAGCTCGCCGTGCGCGGCCTCGCTGCCGGACGTGGTGGCGGTGCGGATGAACGCCGAGGTGCTGGAGCTGGTGCTGACCGCGCCGTACACCGGTTCGGCGCCGGCGCCGTGGGTCGTTGCTGAGGACGGTCTGCGGTGGTCGGTGGGTCGCGATGCTGACCTGGGTGTCGAGCGTGACCGCAGGCATGCCGCGGACCGGTTCGCGCCGTATCCGGGTTTGGTGACGGTCGGGCACACCGGGGCGGGGGAGCACTATCTGATCGACCTGGAACGCATCGGCGCGCTGTCGTTGACCGGTGACCGGCAACGGTGTTTGGACCTGGCGCGGTTCGTGGCCGCCGAGTTGGCGCACAATCGGTGGTCGGATTTCTTGCAGGTCGACGTGGTCGGTTTCGGTGCCGAACTGGCCGAGCTGAACCCGTCCCGGCTGGTGCACCGCAGCGCGGCCGACGCAGCCGCGGCAGTACGACCTGCTGGTGGTGGACGAGGCGCACCATCTTGCGTGGTCGCCGGATGCGCCGAGCGCCGCCTACGCGCTGGTCGAGTCGCTGGCGGCGGCGACACCGGCAGTGGTGCTGCTCACCGCCACTCCCGAGCAACTCGGGCTGGACGGCCATTTCGCGCGGCTGCGCCTGCTCGATCCGGCGCGCTACACGGATCTGGAACGGTTCCGCGATGAATCGGCGCGTTTCCTGCGCCTGTCCCGCATCGTCGATGCGCTGCAACACGGGGTCGAAGTGTCCGCCGGGGATACCGCCGAACTCGCGCAGATGCTCGGCGAACCGGCAGCAGCGTTGCAGGCGCGGCTTCAGCGCATCCTCGCCGGCGACGAGGTGGACGAGCAGACCTACGCCGCCGCCGTCACCGCCGACCGCCTCGCTGCGGTACGGGCGAAAGGAGAGCAGCTTCGCCAGGCAGCCGAAGCCGAGGAGCAGCGCCAGGCCCACCGGACGCAAGTTCTCCAGGACATCGCCGCCAAGGCCGGCGCCGCTCGCCGGGCAGCGTCGACGACCAGGTCTACGTCACCAGCAGCACCGAGGCGCGCGTCCAGGTGGTCAGCGTGGCGCGTCCCGGCGGCGGTCTGCCGGTCGCGTACGCGCCCGATGCGCCGGACTTCGACCTTGCCCGCTGGCGCGACGGGCTGGACCAGATCAAGGCCGCGTATCCGCGCTACGGCCTGGTGATCGAGCCGGGCCGCTACCTGGTTGCCGAGAGCGGCGTGTTGCTGCTCACCGTCACCCAGGTGGTGGACAAGGACGGCATCCGCCGCGTCGGCTGCGATGCCGGTATGAACGCGCTGATGCGCCCGGCGATGTATGACGCCTACCACGGCATCCACAACCTGAGCCGCCTCGGCGATGACGAGGCGATGGCGAGGTTCGACATCGTCGGCCCCATCTGCGAGAGCAGCGACGTGCTCGGCCGCGGCCGGTCCCTTCCGGCGGCCACCGGCGAAGGCGACGTGCTGCTGGTCGCGGACGCCGGCGCGTACGGCATGGTCATGGCGCACACCTACAACCAGCGCGCGCTGCCGGCGGAGGACGTGATGTAGGGCGGGTTTTTCGACCCGCCGCTTTCTTGCGGCAGCGGCCACCGCGGTCGAGGTGCGACGCTTCACGAACATGGCAACGGCGGGGTGAAACCCGCGGCACCCTTGGAATGGCAACGGCGGGTTGAAACCCGCCTTACGGGTTAAAGCATGATTGAGTGGAAATTCAAACGCGACGCGATCCGGGCGTTCCGCTTCGTGCGCTGCGGCCTCGATCCGGCGACGGGTGTGGCGCAACTGGTGTACGCCTTCGACGATGGCCCCGAGCTGGTCGAGACGATCACCGTGCCGGGCGCGCCATTCGCGCTGCAGGGCGAGCGCGCCGTGGCGGTGGAGCAGGCACTGCGCTTGCTGCACCTGATCGCCGGGGTCAGCTACTACAAGGCCGCGGTGCCGGAGCAGATCCGCATCGAGTCTTACGAGATCGATGCCGACACCGCGGGCTTGCTGCAGACAATCTATGAGAACGGTCTGGGCGAATTCTCGTATCGCAACGGGCTGAACCTGCACGGGAAGATTCGTTTCCCGGTGCAAGCCCGCGTGCGTTCACCCCAGCCGTCTCCCGCAAGCGCGAGCGGGGACCAGGGCGAGGGTGCGCCTGCGCTCGGCCTGCGCGAGCACGCGCTGGTCGCGATAGGCGGCGGCAAGGATTCGCTGGTCAGCATCGAGGCCCTGCGCGCGCTCGGAGTCGGGCAGACGGTCAGCTGGATCGGCGGCTCGCAGCTGATCCAGGCCTGCGCCGAGCGCACCGGACTGCCGACGCTCAACGTCGGCCGTGCACTGGCGCCACAACTGTTCGACTACAACCGCGAGGGTGCGTGGAACGGGCACATCCCCGTCACCGCGGTGAACTCGGCGATCCTGGTGCTCGCCGCGCTGCTGCATGGCGTCGACCAGGTGGTGTTCTCCAACGAGCGCTCGGCCAGCTACGGCAGCGTGATTCTCGACCAGGAAGGCCGGGAAACCGGCGAGGTGAACCACCAGTGGTCCAAGGGCTGGGCGTTCGAGTCGGCCTTCGGCGATCACGTGCAGCGCCGTGTCGCCGCCGACCTGCGGTATTACTCGCTGCTGCGCCCGCTCAGCGAGCTCGCGGTCGCGCGCCAGTTCACCCGCAGCGATCGTTACGACGCGCACTTCTCCAGCTGCAATCGCAATTTCCATATCCTCGGTGAGCGCCCGACCAACCGCTGGTGCGGGGTCTGCCCGAAGTGCCATTTCGTGTTCCTCGCGCTGGCGCCGTTCATGTCCAAGCCACGCCTGGTCGGCATCTTCGGCCGCAACCTGCTCGACGATCCGGCCCAGGCCGCCGGCTACGACGCGCTGCTCGAGTTCCAGGATCACAAGCCGTTCGAATGCGTCGGCGAGGGCCGCGAGGCGCGCGCGGCACTGGCGGCGCTGACCAACCGGCCGGAATGGCGCGAGGACGCGCTGGTGGAGCGTTTCGCGCGCGAGATCCGGCCGCAGTTGGGCGACGCCGATTTGCGGATCGAACCACTGCTGGTGCTCGATGACGAGCACCGCATCCCGCCGGCGTTGTGGGAAAAGCTGCGTGCGCATCTCGCAGCTTGAGGCCGTCGTTCGCAGCGGCGGCCGCATCGCCCTGTGGGGCTGGGGCCGCGAGGGCCGCGCCGCGTACAGCGCGATTCGCGCCCGCTTGCCGCAGTTGCCGCTGACGCTGCTGTGCGGCAGCGAGGAGGTCAGCGGCGCCGCAGCGATGTCCGATGCATGGCTGGCGATCGAAACCGAGGCCAGCGCCGAGCTCCTGTGCTCGTTCGAGTTGATCGTGAAGTCGCCGGGCATCAGCCCGTACCGCGCCGAAGCCGCCACTGCGGCGGCGCAAGGCACCCGGTTCATCGGCGGCACCACCCTGTGGTTCGCCGAGCAGGCCGATGCCGACGGCATCGCGGCCGGCACGGTTTGCATCACAGGCACCAAGGGCAAGAGCACCAGCACCGCGCTGCTGGCGCACCTGCTGCGCGCCGGCGGCCACCGCACCGCGCTGGCGGGCAACATCGGACTGCCGCTGCTGGAGCTCCCCGATTCGGCGGGCGAGTTCCAGGCAATCGAGCTGTCGAGTTATCAAACCGGCGATGTCGCCGCGAGCGGCGTGCGGCCGGACATCGCGGTGGTCACCAACATCTTTCCGGAGCACCTCGACTGGCATGGCTCGGAGGCGCGCTATGTCGAGGACAAGCTGCGCCTGCTGACCGGCGCCGGACCCCGCATTGCGGTGTTGAACGCAGACGATGCCCGGCTGGCGGGCCTGTCATTGCCGGGCAGCGAGGTGCATTGGTTCGGTGGCGAGCACGGCTGGCACCTGCGCGGCGACCGGCTGTATCGCGGCGACACGGCGGTCATGGACACCACCACGCTGCCGCTGCCGGGGCGCCACAACCGCGGCAACCTGTGCGCGGTGCTGACCGCGATCGACGCGCTCGGGGAACAGGCGCTCCTCACCGAGTCCGCCGGGCGGATCGACGAAACGCTTCGCACGCTGCAGCGGCTCCAGAATGCCTGCGCTGGCGCCGAGCGAGCGGGGAGCGCCGCCGAGTGCGCCCTTCGTCGCGCACGGCTGTTCGAAGAGGCGAAGCTCGAGCTCGATTCGGCCTCGCGAGCGCTCGAAGAGGCTCACGCGCTCCACCCGTCGCTCGATGCGGCCCGTGCCGGTGTGCGACTGGCGCAGCGGCGTGAGGACGCCTCCAACGAGGCGCTCTGGCTCGAGCGGCTCGTGAAGCTCCTGCCCGAGGCGGCTCAACGCGCAGAGGCGCACCTCGCGCTCGCGATCCTCTTTCAGGGCGCGCTCGCGGCGCCTCAGGAGGCGGAAGCGGCTGCCCGCGCCGCGCTCGCCGAGTCCCCGCGGCTCGCCGCTGCAGAGACTCTGCTCAGCACGCTCCTTACGCACGAGGGCCGCATCGCGGATCTCGCCGCGTACTTCGAAGAGGCGAGCGCCACCGAGGCGAG
>JAHWKC010000215.1 GCA_019348095.1 Pseudomonadota bacterium
TGAATACGCTTGATCCGTGCTCATCAGCGTTAATCAGCGTCAAAAAACGTGGATCGGGGAACCGTAGACGGTACCGCACCGAAGGGCCGGGTACTCCGGGTTCGCGACTTGCGTCGCTCCTGCAAAGGCTGAGGGAGGCCGGCGGTACAATGGCGGCCATGAATGCCGACGCCACCATGCCTTGCGCCCACGCCCCCTTCGGCCCGCTGCCCCGTCGCCTGACCCGGGCGGTGCGGATCGGCGGGGTCGAGGTCGGCGGTGGAGCGCCGGTGGTGGTGCAGTCCATGACCAACACCGACACCGCCGATGTCGCCGGCACCGTGAGGCAGGTCGCCGAGCTGTGGCGCGCCGGTTCGGAGCTGGTGCGGCTCACGGTCAACAATGCCGAGTCCGCCGCTGCGGTCCCGCGGATCGTCGACAAGCTCCAGATGATGGGCGTGCATGTCCCGCTGATCGGCGATTTCCACTACAACGGCCACCAGCTGCTGACTGCCGAGCCGGCCTGCGCGCGGGCGCTGGCCAAGTACCGGATCAATCCGGGCAACGTCGGCTTCGGCAAAAAGCGCGACAGCCAGTTCGCGACCCTGATCGAACTGGCGATCGAGCACGGCAAGGCGGTGCGCATCGGCGCCAACTGGGGCTCGCTGGACCAGGCGCTGGCCACGCGGCTGATGGACGAGAACCACGCCCGTGCCGAACCCTGGGACGCCGGCCGCGTCCTGCGCGAGGCGCTGATCCGCTCGGCGCTGGACTCGGCCGCGCGCGCGGTCGAACTGGGCCTGCCGGCCGAGCGCATCGTGCTCAGCGCCAAGGTCAGCGGTGTGCAGGAGCTGATCGCCGTCTACCGCGAACTCGCCACGCGCGGCGACTACGCGCTGCACCTGGGCCTGACCGAGGCCGGCATCGGCAGCAAGGGCATCGTTGCCTCCAGCGCCGCGCTCGCGGTGCTGCTGCAGGAAGGCATCGGCGACACCATCCGCATTTCGCTCACCCCGGAGCCGGGCCAGGCGCGCAGCAACGAGGTGGTGGTCGCCCAGGAGCTGCTGCAGAGCATGGGCCTGCGTGCGTTCACCCCGATGGTGACCGCCTGCCCGGGCTGCGGGCGCACCACCAGCGAGTTCTTCCAGGAACTCGCGCAGCGCGTGCAGGCGCACGTGCGCGCAAAAATGCCCGAATGGAAGGTCAGTCATCCCGGCGCGGAAAACCTGACGCTGGCGGTGATGGGCTGTGTGGTCAACGGTCCCGGCGAGTCGCGCCACGCCAACATCGGCATCTCGCTGCCGGGCACCGGTGAGGCGCCTTCGGCGCCGGTGTTCGAGGACGGTGAAAAGACCGTCACGCTGCGCGGCGAGAATATCGCCCATGACTTCCTCGCGCTCATCGACCGATACGTCGAGAAAAACTACGGACGACCCACCCAGGAAGGCTGACCACCAGGTATCGGCCGCCGGCGACGCGCTGCAGCAGGAGGCGCGGTTTGGCGTCGCATTCCTCAAGCGCCACGGCTGGAGATTGGCGCTGGTGTTCGCCGGCCTGCTGCTGCCGTTGTGGGGGTTTGCAGAGCTCGCCGACGAGATCCACGGACGGGACGTGATCCCGTTCGACGAGCCGATCCTGCGGTTGGCGCACGGTCTGGCCAGCCCGGGCGCCGACCGGGCCTTCGTCTGGATCAGCGATGTCGGCTATCTCAATGGCGTGGTGCCGCTGGACATAGCGCTGGTGCTGGTGCTGACGTTCCTGCGGCGTTTTCGCGAGGCGACCTTCGCGGCCATCGCGTTGGGCGGCTCGGCCCTGCTGAACATGGCGACCAAACTGACATTCGCGCGCGAGCGGCCCTCGCTGTGGGAGTCGATCATGCCGGAGAGCACGTTCAGCTTTCCCAGCGGCCACGCGATGGGCTCGGCGACGCTTGCCTGGGTGCTGGTGCTGCTGGCGTGGCAGACGCGCTGGCATTGGCCGGTGATCGCGCTGGCGGTGCCTTTCGTGCTGCTGGTCGGCTTCTCGCGGGTCTACCTGGGCGTGCATTTTCCGTCGGACATCCTCGCCGGCTGGGCGGCGGCGAGCGCGTGGGCGGCGGTGGTCTACCTGGTGACGTTCCGCAGGCATCTGCGGCCCTGGCGCCGGGCGGAGCCTTAGCACGAGCATCGCGCCCGTGGGGCGCTCCTACAAGGCGCGGTGAGTGCGTTGCCGGTAGTGCGATGCACGGTCACTCGCCCGGCTTGGCCGCCTCGATCGGCGATGCGGTCGCCGCGCGCCGTGCGAGCTGCGCTTCGCGGTGGGCGATGTAGGCATTGGCCAGGAAGATCACCGCGGCGCCGAGCACGGTCCAGCGGTCCACGTTCTCGTCGAACAGCAGGAAGCCCAGCAGCGCCACGATCGGCAGCTGCATGAAGCTGATCGGGGTCAGGGCCGAAACGTCGCCGAGCTTCAGCGCGCGCGTCCACAGCATGTGCCCGCCGGTGCCCAGCCCGCCGGCCGCGGCCACCCACAGCCAGGTGATGCCGCGCGGCCATTCCCATACCCACAGCGCCGGCAGCAGCGACATCGGCACCCACAGCAGGGTGGTGAAGATGACGATGCGGTCGGCCGGCTCGGTGCGCGAGAGCTGCTTGATCTGGATCGCGACGATGCCGCTGAGCACCGCCGCCGACACCGCGACCAGCGAGCCGGCGGTGAAGCTGTCCGAGCCCGGCCGCACGATGATCAGCACGCCGATGAAGCCCACGATCACCGCGGCCCAGCGCCGCATGCGCACCTGCTCGCCAAGCCAGATCACCGCGGCGATGGTCACGAACAGCGGGGTCGAATACGACAGCGAGATCGCCTGCGCCAGCGGCAGGTTGCCGATCGCCCAGAAGCCGCAGAACATCGACAGCACCCCGATCAGGCAACGCACGAAGTAGCGCGGCAGCTGGTCGGTCCTGAGCAGTCCCGGGCCGTGCTTGAGCAGCAGTGGCAGTGCCGCGACCAGGCCGAAGAAGTTGCGGAAGAACGCGATCTCGAAGGTGTGCAGGTGCTCGGAGGCGAGCCGGATCGAGACCGCCATCAGCCCGAAGAAAACCGTGCTGCCGAGCATCAGCAGGGCTGCGCGGGAATGGGGGGTGAGCGGCATCAGGCGCAAGCCCCCGACCGGCAGGCCGGGCTGCCCGGACCGGTTTGCCGGCGCGACCGGCGAGAGGCGTTGGGCTTGGCAGCCCAGCCGACCCAGCACGTGCGTAGCGGAATCCGCGTCACCAGCTTGCGCCGACGAGCCGCGGCTCGGGTTCCAGCGCGACGCCGAAGCGCGCCTGCACCGAGGCCGCGATGCGCCGGGCCAGAGCAAGCAGCTGCGGCCCGGTCGCCGTGCCATGGTTGACCAGCACCAGCGCGTGCGAGGCCGCCACGCCGGCATCGCCATCGCGGTGGCCCTTCCAGCCGCAGGCATCGATCAGCCACGCGGCCGAGAGCTTGCGGGTGGCCTCATCCGCCCCGCGGAACACCGGCAGCGCAGGGTTCTCGGCCAGCAGGGCCTCGGCCTGCGCGCCCGGCACTATCGGGTTCTTGAAGAAGCTGCCGGCATTGCCGAGCACCGCCGGGTCGGGCAGTTTGCGCCGGCGGATCGCGATCACCGCCTCGGCCACCTGCTGCGGCGTCGGCGACCGGATGCCCATCGCCAGCAACTCCGCGCCGATACCGGCGTAGTCCAGTTGGAGCGCCGGGCTGCGCGGCAGTGCGAACTCGACCGCGGTGACGACATAGCGATCCGGTTGCCGCTTGAACAGGCTGTCACGGTATGCGAACCCGCAGGCCGCGGGCTGGAGCCGGTGCAGCGTGGCGGTGGCTGGTTCGAACGCCTCGACCGCGTGGATGAAGCTGCACACCTCGACCCCGTACGCACCGATGTTCTGGATCGGCGCGGCGCCGACCGTGCCCGGAATCAGTGCGAGGTTTTCCAGCCCGGCGTAGCCCTGCGCCAGGCTGCGCATCACAAAGTCATGCCAATTGACCCCGGCGTCGGCGCGCAGGATCGCGCATGCGCCATCGGAGTGCAGCAGCGACACCTTCTGCCCGCTCAGCGCCAGCACCGGCCGTCCCGGATCGCCGGCGAACAACAGGTTGCTGCCGCCGCCCAGCACCAGCGGCGCGGTACCGGCGAACCCGGGCTGCATGAACAGATCCGGCAGCGCCGAGGCATCGTCGAGATCCGCCAGCAACGCCGCGGACGCGGCCACGCCGAAGCTGTTTCGCGCTTTCAGTGGCACGTCGCGCAGGATGCGCACGGCGGGGCGGGTGCAGGGCAACCTCACGTGGTCCGAATCGGGTGACGACCTCATGCGATCGGCGGCACCGGCCCGCGGCTGGGCGCGAACTTGCGCCGGCGGATCGCCTCCACGCACTCGTGCACCAGTTCCGGGCCGCGATAGATCAGGCCGCTGTAGCACTGCACCAGGCTGGCGCCGGCGGCCATCTTGGTGACCGCGTCGGCGCCGGACAGGCCGGCGGTGGCGGCGGGGGGCGAGGAGGCCGCCGGCCCGCCCTTGGTGAAGCCGAGCACGGCCCCGCCGAGCCCGGCGAGCAGCACCAGCGCCAGGCAGGCGAGGACCAGGCCGCGCGGCAACGGCGGGGCGCCCGGCCGCCGCACCGGCACCTGCACCGGCTCCCGCGCGGGCACCGGCACCTGCACCGGCACCGGCGCGGGCACGGGCGCCTGCGCCGTCGGCACGGCCAGGGGGGCCGTCACCGGGTCCTGCCGCAGCGGCCGCGGCGCCGCAGCCA
>JAHWKC010000216.1 GCA_019348095.1 Pseudomonadota bacterium
CCCGAACCCCGCCGGCAGCGACAGCGTGAACGTCGATCCCACGCCCCGCCTGGACCGCACGGTCACGTCTCCCCCCAGCCGCCGCGCGAGCTGCCGCGACAGGGCCAGCCCCATCCCCGTGCCACCGTACCGCCGGGTAGCCGACCCGTCGATCTGCAGGAACTGCGCGAAGATCCGTTCCTGGTCGGCATTGGCCACTCCCGGCCCCTGATCGGCGACGAGAACCCGCGTCGCGCCGGCCGCGCGGTTGAAGGAAATGGCGACCGTTCCGCCTTCGGGAGAATGGCGGACGGCATTGCCGATCAGGTTGACGAACACCTGCTGGATGCGAGCGGGATCGGCTATCAACACCACCGGCGCGGACGGCGGCAGCAGGTGGATGTCGCGTGCCGAGTCGCCGGCGCGGTGCCGCGCGGTCTGGATCGCCTCCTGCAGCACTTCCTGCAGCAGCAAGCCCTCCAGTTTCAGCTCAAGCTTGCCGGCCTTGGTTCGGGTGGACCCCTCCAGGTCATCGACCAGGCGGGCGGCGAAGCCGAGATTGCGCTCGATGATCTCCAGCGGCGGCTCCAGCCGCGCCTCGCCCTGCGACAACTGGCGCAGCACCGCCGAGGCCATGCTCAGCGAGGCCAGCGGGTTGCGCAGCTCGTGCGCCAGCGTTGCGATCGAGCGGTGGCTGGTGTGGCCGAGGCTGTCCAGCACCTGCGCGCGATTGCGCAGGGTCTCCATCTGCATCTTCAGGTCGGTCAGGTCGCGCAGGATCTTGATGAACCCGCTGACCTCGCCGTCGCTGCCACGCAGCGCCACCATCATGCCCGCAGCCCAGAACCGCGACCCGTCTGCGCGCGTCATCCAACGGTCGTCCTCGGACGAGCCGCCGCTGCGCGCGACCGCGATCTCGTGCTCGTGGATACCCAGCTCGATGTCCTCGGGCGTGAAGAACTGCGTGGTCGGTCGGCCGACCATCGCGGCCGCTTCCGCGCCCAGCACATGCACCGCGCCGGGGCTGGCCCAGGTCACCTTGTTATCGCTATCGAGCAGCAGGATCGCGTGGTCGAGTGACTGCTGGGCGAACGCCCACAGCTGGTCCTTGCAGGTCTGGAGCGGATTCGACGACGCCGCCCCGGACTGTCCGGAGTGCCCGGCGCCGTGCCGAGGATCGTCAGGCGCTTCGGAATTGGGCGGCATCGCGGCGGATGAGGGCTTGGGTTCAGCGGCGTTCGTCGGCACGATCGCGCTCCGTGCGCTCCCCGCGGCCGGACGGGGTGCCGTTGCTGCGGCGGTCGCGCAGGTCGTCCTCGATCGCCGCGCCCTGGTCAGCCAGCCCGATATCGCCCAGCGCCTGGTCGATACGCTGCTCGTCGTGCGGCTGGCGCAGCCCGTGACCCTTGCCGCTGGCCTCGCGTCCGCCCTGCACGTCGCTGGGGATCGGCCTCTCGTTTCTGTCTGCGGTGTTTCTGTCTGGCGCGGTCTTATCTGGGGTGTTTCTGTCCGGGGGGCTCATCGCATCTCTCCTGGTGGCTACTTGCGGGACGGCGCCGAAGCGACGGCCGCAGCACAGGCCGCCGGATCGACCGGTGCAAGGCTGGCACGGGCGGCGTTAGTGCCTTGCGATTGCGCCGCAGTGCCACGTGCGCGCGGCGTTTCGGCCCTCCCGTTGCGCAGCAGCGGGAAGTTGGAGGGGAGTTGGCCCTGACCTTTCGGCCGGCCATAGCCACAGCAAAAGCACCCCTCCCCCGCGCCGCAAGGAGGGGCGCTCCAGCCCGCTTACCCCGACCGCGGCGCCGCCCTTGAGGCACAGGCCGCGGCCCGCTCCAGCAGCAGCGCGCGTTCACGGCCGTTGCGGGTCAGCTCTGCGGCGCGCTCGAACGCCGCACGTGCCTCGGCCGGGCGACCGAGCTTGCTGAGGAAATCGCCGTGGACCGCCGGCAGCAGGTGGTACTGCGCGAGCGCCGGGTCGTCCATCAGCGTTTTTAACAGCGCCAGACCCGCCGCCGGGCCCAGCGCCATGCCCAGCGCGACCGCGCGATTGAGTTCGACCACTGGCGAGGGTGCGCGCGTGGCAAGCACCGCGTAGAGCTCGGCAATGCGCGCCCAGTCGGTGTCCTGCGCTGTCGCCGCGCGCGCGTGGCAGGCGGCGATGGCGGCCTGCAGCGCATACGGCCCGTTCACGCCGCCACCGAGCTGCTCGGCGCGCTCCAGCGCCGACAAGCCACGGTGGATCAGCAGCCGGTCCCAGCGCGCGCGATCCTGCTCGAGCAGCAGGACGGGTTCGCCGCCGGGCCCGACGCGCGCGTGGGTGCGCGAGGCCTGGATCTCCATCAGCGCAACCAGGCCGTGCACTTCCGGCTCCTGCGGCACCAGTCCGGCCAGCACCCGGCCCAGCCGCAGCGCTTCCTCGCACAGCGCCGGGCGCATCCAGTCGTCGCCGGCGGTGGCCGAATAGCCCTCGTTGAAGATCAGGTAGACCACCTCCAGCACCGAGCCCAGGCGCTCGCCCAACTCGGCCTTGCGCGGCACCTCGAACGGCACCTGCGCCTTGGCCAGGGTTCGCTTGGCCCGCACGATCCGCTGCGCGATGGTCGGCTCGGACAGCAGGAATGCGCGTGCGATCTCGTCGGTGCCCAGGCCGCCCAGCAGGCGCAGCGTCAGCGTGACCCGCGCCGCGGTCGAGAGCACCGGATGGCACGCGATGAACACCAGGCGCAGCAGGTCGTCGCCGATGTCGTCGTCGAACCGGCCTTCCTCGATCATGCGGTCGTTGTCCGGGCCGGCCATGCCGTGCGCCTCGAGCTCGTGGCCGAGTTCCTCGTGCTTGCGCTGCTGCAGCTTGCTGCGGCGCAGGCGGTCTATCGCGCGATGCCTGGCGGTCGTCATCAGCCAGGCGGCGGGGTTGTCGGGCACTCCCGTCTCGGGCCAGCGTTCGAGCGCGGCGACCAGCGCGTCCTGCGCCAGCTCTTCGGCCAGGCCGACATCGCGCAGCATGCGCGCCAGACCCGCGATCAGGCGCGGCGCCTCGATGCGCCACACCGCGTCGATGGCGCGGTGGGTGTCGCGGTGGGCATTGCTCGCGGTCATGGCCGCGATGACAACACCGCCACCGCACTCGGGCAAGGCCGCCGCTCCCGCATGGCCGACAGCACGGCTACGACGCCGTGGCACCGAGCGCGGCGCCCAGACGCGCCAGGCTGGCAGGCGGCCAATACCGCTCCAGGTCGTAATGCTCCTCGACGGCCACCGTGCCCGGCGGCAGCGGCACCCATGGCTGCCGCGAGCGCGTGAACAGGTGTACCTGGGGGACCAGCCCGTGCGGCGCATCGAGCGTGCCGGTGTAGACCAATGCGATGGCCCCGCCAAGTTGCGGATGGTGGCTCCACAGTGCAGTGCCGCAGTGCTCGCAGCGCATCATGTCCTGCGTGCGGCCGGTGTCGGTGGGCACCATCCAGCGCCGCGGCCGGCCCTGGATCAGATGCAGCCGGCCGCGCTCGATCGGCGCGTTGACCGCGAATGCGCTGCCGGACGAACGCTGGCACTCGGTGCAGTGGCAGCAGTGCACGAACATCGGCGCGTCCAGCAGCCGATAGCGCACCGCGCCGCAGAGGCAGCCGCCCTGGAGAGTACCCGGCGCGCTCATGACGGCTCGCCCGACATGTGCATCAGCTCCCACAGGTGCCCGTCGAGGTCCTCGTAGCCGCGCAGGTACATGAAGCCGTGGTCCTGCGCCGGCCTCGGCTCGCGTGCACCGGCAGCGAGCGCCTTGTCAAGCAACGCATCGACCTGATCGCGGCTGTCCAGCGCCAGGCAGGTGATCGACTCGGTCGCGGTGCGCGCATCGCACACTTCCTTGTCGATGAAGCTGCGGAAGAACGGCTCGACCAGCAGCATCACGAAGATGTTGTCGCCAACGATCATGCAGGTCGCGCTGTCGTTGGTGAACTTGGGATCGAACGTGTAGCCGAGCGCACTGAAGAATGCGACCGCACGATCGAGCTGCTTGACCGGCAGGTTGACGAAAATCTGCGACACCATGGTGGTGCTCCTGTACGAGGAAGGGTTGTCGTTCCAAAGGCCGCTCATCCCGAACGCAGTGAGAGACCTCGCCTGGCGCCGACGGCGGGCTCTTCTGCGGTTGACGACTGAACCTCGGGAAAGGTTCTAGGCGTTCTCGGGGCGCATGCAGTTGACCATCCACGGCTTGCCGTAGGGTCCACGAGCATGCCCCAGCGCTGCGCCCAGAACGTCTCCTGCATCGGCATGGTCGCCTTGCCGCCTTCCAGCAGTGCCGCGAACACGCGCTCGGCATCCTCGACGGCATCGACCTGGACGTTGATGACGGTACCGGCGCCGGCCGGCACCTCGACCTGCGGTCCGTCGGCGCCCATCAGCACCAGGCCAGGTGCCTCGATCCTGCTGTGCATGACCTGGTCGCGGCTGTCGGCCGGCATCTGCTCGCACATCGGCGACTCGCCGTAGGTCATCAGCTCGGCGACCTCGCCGCCCAATGCACGGGCGTAGAAGGCGAAGGCCTCACGACCGGCCTCGGAGTCAACCTCCGCCTCCCAGCTGTCGCCCTCCTGTGTCGCGAGCTCGCCCCCCGCGTTCCAGATCAGCGGCGCGAGCATGTGGACGTAGTCCCCGGCGACGTTGATCGGGTCCATCTCGGTCTCCTCGGCGATGGTGTCCCCGACGGCCAGCAGGTCCTCCCAGGTCTCGGGGACCTCGAGCCCCAGCTCCTCGAAGATGTCGCTGCGGTA
>JAHWKC010000217.1 GCA_019348095.1 Pseudomonadota bacterium
CATTCCACTGTACCAGATATATCCTTCGCAGGGGACTATAATCTTCCTCACCTGGTACCGAATCAAATACATCCGGCTGAAATCCAAACGGTCCGTGTCCTTCGACGCCGTTTTCAAACACATATACCCCGGCAAGAAGGTCGTCAGGCGTATCCGCCAGAGCCGGCAGGCGCGGGCTGCGGTTGCGACGCTCCTGCATGTGCGGCGCCTGGTGACCCAAGCTCAATGAGGAAGACGCACGCGCCCCGCATGAACTACTGCTGGTGGGTATCCGGTCTGTTGCTGCTGCTGGCCGGCTGCGCGAGCGCACCGCGACCCGTCGGCCCGGCACCGGAAGCGGTGCGCGCGGAGATCGCGCGTCGCATTCCGGTGTCGGTGAACGATCGTGGCGGTTGGGCCGCCGACATCCAGGTCGCTTTCGCGGTGCAGGACCTCGACCCGATGGCGGAGAACATCTGCGCGGTGCTGGCGGTGGTCGAACAGGAAACCGGCTACGACGCCGACCCTGCGGTGCCCGACCTGGCCGCGGTCGCACGCGCGGAGATCGTGCGCCGCGCGGCCGCGGTGCACGTCCCGGAGTTCATGGTGGATGCGGCACTGGAGCTGCGCTCCGGCGACGGCCGCACCTACGAACAGCGGCTGTCGGCGGTGCGTACCGAGCGCCAGTTGAGCGAGCTGTACGCGGACCTGATCGGCAGGGTGCCACTGGGCGGGCGCCTGTTCGACGGCTACAACCCGGTGCAGACCGGTGGGCCGATGCAGGTGTCCATCCCTTTCGCCGAAGCCCTCGCCGGCGACTACCCCTATCCGGTCAGGGGCAGCATCCGCGAAGAGGTTTTCACCCGCCGCGGCGGCCTGTACTTCGGTATCGCCCATTTGCTGGGTTACATCACGCCGTACACGCGCAAGGTGCATCGCTTCGCCGACTTCAACGCCGGCTGGTACGCCAGCCGCAATGCCGCCTTCCAGAATGCGGTGGCGACCGCCAGCGGCCGCTCGCTGGCGTTGGATGGCGACCTGCTGCTGCCCGGTGCGCCGCTGGATCGTCCAGGCGAGACCGAGCGCGCGGTCCGCTCGCTTGCCGGTGAACTCGGCATGGATGCGGAGCAGGTCCGCGGGGAGCTGGAGCAGGGCGACCGGCTCGATTTCAACGATTCGCCGCTGTACCAGCGCGTGTTCGCCCTGGCCGAGGCGCGCGCCGGAAAGCCGCTGCCGCGCGAGATGATCCCCGGCATCACCCTGGATAGCCCGAAGATCACCCGCGAGTTGACCACCGCCTGGTTCGCCAACCGCGTGTACGCGCGCTATCGGGACTGCATGGCGCGCTGACCAGCCGCTGGTCGAACGGCTGGGCGCCCGCGACAACCAACTTGACCGCGAGGGTTTCCGAACGGGGCGCTGGCCTCAGCGTTTGGTGTAGGTGATCTCCATCATCTTGAATTCCTTGCCGTCTGGGCCCGGCGCGAACATCTCGAACAGCTCCACGTTGGGACTGGTCCACTTCGTGGTCATGCGGGCGTTGATCGGCGCCTTCGTCACCGGGTCGTTCCAGCTGCCGTTGAACGTGCAGGCGCCGTCGGCGGTGCACTCGCCCTCGCTAACCATGAGCCCGGTCGACATGCTGTCGTTCCACGTCGCCCAGTGCTTGCCGCTGACGTTGTCGTAGCCGTGCATGCCGTGGCCGGTGAACGGCTGGCCGTGCATCTGCGACTGGACTTCCTCGGTCATCACCCGGCCGCCCAGGATCATCGAGCGGGTGGCGGTGCCGGTGTCGACGGTGGGCGGCGCGCCGGGGGTATGCCAGCTGCGGATCGACAGGTCGTACTCGCCGGCCATCTTCGCGAGCGCCGCGTGCTCCGGGCCGGGCGTGCCGGCCTGCTGGTAGGCCTGCATCATCGCGACTTCTTCCGGCGACATCTGCGGCGGGGCGTCCTGCGCCGGGACGGGCAGGGCAACGAGCAGGGACAAGGGCAGCAGTGTGAACGCGAGCGTGCGATGCATGGCGGTCTCCAGTGGGAAGCGGCGGGTTGAGCGAGGTCGGTAGGGCAGGGCTCCGGCATTGATGCGTCGGCCAAGCCGGATGATAAGCGCGGTAGCAATCACCTGACGTAATCGTCTTGAGAAAGCGGCCAAGGCTTGCTCGATTCGGGATCGATTGTTGACTTCGCCCGCGCGGCCCCAATCCATTGGGTTCGTTCGCCCCAGCAGGAATCCGAAATGAGCCAGTACCGCAAAGATCCCGACGCGATCGCCAAGCTCTCCCCGGAGCAGTACCGGGTAACCCAGGAAAGCGGCACCGAAGCGCCCGGCACTGGCGAGTATTTGAACAACAAGGCGCCGGGCATCTACGTCGACGTGGTGTCGGGCGAGCCGCTGTTCGCCTCGTCCGACAAGTTCGAGTCGGGCTGCGGCTGGCCGAGCTTCACCAAGCCGATCGAGCCTGCCCATGTCAGTGAACTGCACGACTCCAGCTACGGCATGGAGCGCATCGAGGTGCGTTCGGCGCGCGGCGACAGCCATCTCGGCCATGTGTTTCCGGATGGCCCGGCCGACCGCGGCGGCTTGCGCTACTGCATCAACTCGGCGTCGCTGCGGTTCATTCACCGCAACGATATGGAAGCGCAGGGCTACAGCGCCTACCTCGACCAGGTGGAGGACGTGCGATGACGAGCGAACGCGGCGCCGGCCGGCCTGAAGCGTCGAGGCACGGTTGGCACGACCGCCGGCGGGCTGCATCATCGGATTCTCGTACCACTGCAGAGCGATGGCCATGACCAGCCACTCCCCCTATCCGATTGGCACGCCCGGAACGCCGTGGGGCGACGCGGAACGCGCCGACTGGCTGTCGCGCCAGACCCGTCATCGCAGCTATGAGGCGGACGTGATGAGCGCGATCGAGCCGCTGCGCTCGAGCTTCGACGTGGTGCAGTACGGGCAATTGGACTATGGCCCGGACAGCTATCCGCTTCTGGCAATCCGGAGCCGCGACTGGCGCGACGATCTGCCGGTCGTACTGGTGACCGGCGGCGTCCATGGCTATGAGACCAGCGGCGTGCACGGCGCCTTGCAGTTCGTCGAGCGGCACGCCGCCGATTACCTGGGCCGCGTCAACCTGCTGGTCGCGCCATGCGTCAGCCCCTGGGCCTTTGAACGGATCCATCGCTGGAACATGCAGGCGGTCGATCCGAACCGCTCGTTCCACGCCGACAGCCCGGCGCGGGAATCGGCGGCGCTCATCGAGCTGGTCACGCCGCTGCGTGATCGCGTGCTGGTGCATGTCGACCTGCACGAAACCACCGACAGCGACGAGTCCGAGTTCCGCCCGGCGCTGGCGGCCCGAGACGGCAAACCATACGAGCCCGGCGAGATTCCCGACGGCTTCTATCTGGTCGGCGACAGCGAAAATCCGCAACCAGAATTCCAGCAGGCGGTGGTCGCGGCGGTGGCAAAGGTCACCCACATCGCTCCGGCCGATGCCAACGGCGAGATCATCGGCTCGGCCGTGGTCGCGCCCGGCGTCATCAACTACCCGCTCAAACAGCTTTCCCTCTGCGCGAGCATCACCGATGCGCCTTACCGGACGACCACCGAGGTCTACCCCGACAGCCCCCGGGCTACCGCCGAGCAATGCAACGCCGCGCAGGCGGCCGCGGTGTGCGCGGCGATCGATTTCGCCCTGGCGCACCACCCGGGCCGCTGACACTCCGCGACACTGAGCCCCTGTAGGAGCGGCTTCAGCCGCGAGCTCTTCCTGCCCGCGGCAAATCGCACTCCAGAAAGCAGCCGCGCCAAACCCCAACGCCTGAAGCACTCGTCGATGCGCGGCAGTTGCCGCCCGAGCCGCCGCGCTGGGGACGCATTCCAATCCAAAAGCGTGTGGTGAACATCGGGCCCGCGTGTACCTCGACGGCCTGTGCGACTGCCGGTGAACTGCACCAGCTGCGTAGTCGTTCTTTGCCCTGGGACGAGGCACCACCTCTCATCTGACGCACGCTGCGCGCCCGACCCAGGCCGCCGGCAGCAAGCACGTAGCTGCGGCGGACTCACGCGGGTCGCTCACCTGCGGTCGTGCAGCGCCTCATCGCCTACACGCTGCATCCATATCGCCGGGGCTACCGTAAGCAAGGTGATTGCGGCGATGGGGCCGGTCTCGGGCAAGGGGCCGCAATCCCTTTTGAAAACCTGCCTGGGCTTTTGCGGCCCTTGCCCAAAAAAAACCAAGGAGTTCACATGAAACGCACAGCCTTAGCACTCGCAGTCCTGACGATGTTCGCGGGAAGTACCGCAATGGCCTCCAGCCACCGCGAAGCCCCGGAAATCACCGCCCATCCCAAGGTCGACAGCACCGACTTCTACATGTTCCGCAGCTATGAGCCGGGACGTGAGGGGTTTGTGACCTTGATCGCCAACTACCAGCCCGACCAGTCCCCGGCCGGCGGCCCGAACTTCTACATGATGGAAGAGGAAGCGGTCTACTCGATCCATATCGACAACACCCATGACGGCATGGCCGATCAGATCTTCCAGTTCCGCTTCAACAACACCTCCAAGAGCACGGCGCTGCCGATCGGCGGCAAGCAGGTCAAGATACCCCTGCTCTACTCGAACCAGATCGCAGGCGTCAATCCGCCTGAGTTGAACGTGCGCGAAACCTACACGCTGCAGATGGTCCGTGGCGACAGCCGCACCGGTACCCGCGCCAGTGTCACGAATGTGGCTGGCAGCGCCGCCGAATTCGACAA
>JAHWKC010000218.1 GCA_019348095.1 Pseudomonadota bacterium
CCTCGGCCAGCTCGATGCCGGCCCGCTGCAGGGCCTCGGCGTCGGGCCGGAAACTCTGCTCGGCCACCAGCCCTGGCCGCGGCCGGGCGTGCAACGCCGCGCCTTCGCGTGCGCGCAGGAACAGCACGCCGCCGCCGTGGTGGGCTCCAGCCTCGCCGGGCCAGTCCAGGCGCCCTTCGGACAACGGCAGGAACAGCGTTTCAAGCGCGGGGTCGGCGGTCGGCATGCACGGGATCGGATCGGGGGAGCCGCCGATTTTACGCGCCTGCGGCGCAGCGCCGCCCACTACGCTCGGATCCACGCCGGGCAGCCCCGGCACAGGCACGGACTTTTCATGCTCCGACAACACTGCCGGCGCCACCCTCTGGGTGCCCTTTCCACAACCGGAGCGAACGCGATGCGAGCCCTTTTTGTCGGCGGCACGGTGGACAACAGCGAGCTGGACCTGGACGGCGCCCAGCCGCCGCACAGTTATCCGGAGAACGGCGGCAGCGGGCGGCCGCGCTACAAGCTGCACCACGTCGGGTTGCGCGAGGGTGAGGTGGCCTACGCGGTGTATGCCGCGCCGAACACCGCCGACGCCGAAGTCGAGCGGATCGCCGGCGAGCGCGACTACGCGCGTCGCTTCCAGGCCGAGCCACGGCCCGCGACGCCCTAGACCGGCGCCCCTGCCCCGCCCGACGGCAGTGGCATGGCATTCATCGGCTTAACGCATTCAGCACGGCACGACCACATTCCGGTCGCTAGGGTCGACACGTACGCCGATTGACCGCTGCCCCGACGCCTTGGGCGTCGCCCCCACCGGAGGTTCCCCATGAAGCTTCACGTACTCACCCTTGCCTTGATATCAGCGGTCGCGCTGGCCGCCTGTGCCGACGATGGCTACGACGAAACCGAGGCGGTGCCGGCCGAGCCGGCGATCGCCGACCCGGTCCTGAACGATCCGGCGACCACCGATCCCACGCTGAACGACCCGACCTTGAACGACCCCACGTTGAACGATCCCACGCTCGACCCGACCCTCAACGATCCGACCAGGACCGACCCGGCGCGCGACAACGACGAGCTCCGCCCGACCGACGAGCCGGCGACCGAGTAGCGGCAAAGCACCTGCGTCGAATGCCGGAGCAGAGTTGATGCCGGAGGCGTTCTCGTCGGCGCCGGCGGCACAACCGGAGGGGCGGCCAGCGGCCGTCCCTTCTCTTTATTGGCAAGCCGGCGCGGCGCCCGGCGTCAGCCCTGCAGTTCGCGGAGCGTGACCGATGGCGGGGCGTCGAGCACCCGGCGGGTGGCGAACATGCCGGCCGCGAGCGCGGCAAGCACGCCCAGTCCGCCGCCGACCGCGGCCATCGACCAGTTCGCCTGCCACGGCAGGTCGAACACACGGGTCGCGACCACCCCAGCCAGGATCGACGCGGCGATCGTCGCGGTCAGGCCGGCCAGCAGGCCGATCGCAGCGAATTCCGAGGCCTGGGCCAGCCGCAGTTGCCGCCGGCTGCCGCCGAGCACGCGCATCACCCCGCCTTCGAGCAGGCGCTCGTCCTGGCTCGCGCTGACCGCGGCCATCAGCACCAGCAGGCCGGCCACCAGCGAGAAATAGAACACCACCTCGACCACCAGCGACACCTGGTCGGCGGTCCCGCGGACCTGCGCCAGCACCGCGTCGATGTCGATCACCGACAGGTTCGGGAAACGCGCGACCAGCTCGGCGGTGAAGCGGGTCTGCGTCGGCGCCACGCTGACCGCGGTGATGTAGCTGGCCGGGAACCCATCCAGCGCACCCGGTGATGCGACCACGAAGAAATTCGGGCGGAAGCTCTCCCATTCGACGCTGCGCAGGCTGGTGATCGTCGCCTCGAACGGCTGCCCGGCGATGTCGAACGCCACGCTGTCGCCGACCTGCCAGCCCAGGCTCTCGGCGAAGCCCTCCTCGATGGATACTTCCGGCCGCGCCGGCCCCTGCGCCCCCCAGAACGTGCCGGCGGTGACCCGGTTGTCCTCGCGCAGGGTGTCGACCACCGACAGGTTGAACTCGCGGTCGGCGCGGCGTTGTGCGCGGCGGTTCTCCTCCGCATCGCCGGCGGGATCGGCATAGTCGTCGCCGCGCACCGGCGCGCCGTTGTGCGCGACCAACCGGCCGCGGACCATCGGGAACAGCACCGGCTCGCCGATGCCCTGCTCGGCCATGAACGCACGCAGCGCATCGACCTGGTCCTGCTGCACGTTGATGACGAAGCGGTTGGGCGCATCGGCCGACAGCGCCAGCTGCCAGCGATCGAGCAGGTCGGTGCGCACGAAGGTCAACAGCAGCAAAGCCATCAGCCCCAGACCCAGCGCGGAGATCTGCGCCACGCTGGTGCCGGCGCGCCGGCTCACATTGGCCAGCCCGTAGCGCAGGCTGCCGCGCAGGTGCGGGCGCAGCCGACGGATCAGCAGGACCAGCCCCCAGGCCAGGATCGCGAGCACCGCGAAGGTCGCCATGATGCCGCCCAGCATCGCGCCGGCCAGCACCGGCGAGCCGGCCTTCCACCACAGCAGCGCGGCCAGCCCGGCCAGTCCGAGCAGCGCCACCAGCCACGCGCTCGGCTCGGTCGGGTCGAGGTCGCGTCGCAGCACCCGCAGCGCCGGCACCCGGCGCAGGGCCAGCACCGGCGGCGCGCCGAATGCGAGCAGCACCACCAGACCAACGCCGTAGCCCTGCAGCGCCGGCATCAGCCCGGCGGCGGGGATCGACAGTTCCAGGGCCTGCTCCAGCCAGCCGCCGATCGCCCATTGCAGCGCGAATGCGATCGCCACCCCGATCGTGCAGGCGATCAGTCCGAGCATCAGCAGCTCGCCGACGTGGACCCCGACCAGGGTGCGCTGGCTGGCGCCGAGGCAGCGCATCACCGCGGTGCCCGACAGATGCCGTTCGCTGTGGCGGCGCGCGGCCATCGCCACCGCAACCGCGGCCAGCACCACCGACACCAGCGCGGCCAGGCCGAGGAAACGCCCGGCACGGTCGAGCGCGGAACGTATCTCCGGCCGCGCCTGTTCGATGGTTTCCAGCCGCTGGCCGCGCCCGAGATTGTCGCGCGCGGTGGCGACGAAGCGCTCGACCGCCGCGGCGTCGCCGGCGATCACCAGCCGGTAGCGGATGCGGCTGCCTTCCTGCACCAGGCCGGTGGTGGGCAGGTCTGCGAGGTTGAGGAACACCTTCGGCGCGACGTTGAAATAGTCGAGCGCGGCGTCGGGCTCCTGCACCACCAGCGCGGCCAGGGTGAACTGCGCCTGGCCGATGCTGACGGTGTCGCCGGGCCGCGCGCCCAGGGTGTCGGCGCCGGCGCGGCTCATCCACAGCGTGCCCGGTGCCGGGATGCCGTCGGCCACGCGCTCGATCTCGCCGCGCCCGCCGGCGGGCTCGGCGATCACGAAGCCGCCGCGCAGCGGGAAGCCTTCACCGAGCGCGCGCAGCTCGCCCAGGCGCAGGTTGCCCTCGGCGCCGTGGCCGACCCGGATCATGCTGTCGAGCTCGACCGTCTGGGTGCGTTGCAGCCCCGCCGCATTCGCCGCGGCGTCCACCGCGCCGGCGATCGGCGCATTGCCGCGCACCACCGCGTCACCGCCGAGCAGCCGGTTGGCCTCAAGGGCGAGCGCGCGTTCGGCGCGGTCGGTGACGAAGCCGACCGCGGTCACCGCCACGACCGCCAGCACCAGCGCGGCCAGCAGGATGCGCACGTCGCCGGCCTTCAGATCGCGGCGCAGCTGGCGCCACGCCATTGCCAGGACCCCCACTCCGGCCGCTGTCATGCCGCTTGCCTGTCCCGCGCCGACTCCTGCGAGACCAGGCGGCCGCTGTCGAGCCGGATCAGATGCCGGCAGCGCACCGCCAGGTGGTCATCGTGGGTCACCAGCACCAGGGTCGTGCCGGCCTCGGCATTGAGCGCGAACAGCAGCTCGATGATCGCCTGGCCGGTGTGGGTGTCGAGGTTGCCGGTCGGCTCGTCGGCCAGCAGCAGCGAGGGCCGGGTCACGAACGCCCGCGCCAGCGCGACGCGCTGTTGCTCGCCACCGGACAACTGCCGCGGGTAGTGGTCGAGCCGTGCGCCCAGCCCGACCTTCTCCAGGATGGACCGGGCCGGCGTGGCGACATCGCGGTCGCCGCGCAGTTCCAGCGGCAGCATGACGTTTTCCCAGGCAGTAAGCGCGGGCAGCAGGTGAAATGACTGAAACACGAAACCGACCCGATCGGCGCGCAGCCGGGCACGTTGACGACGGGCAGCCCGCGGGCGGAGCGGTAGCTCGCCCCCAGGTAGTCGCTCAACCCCATCGAGCCGGTGATGTTGCCGGCCGCGGCCGGGATCCCGCCCCATGTCGCGCAGGTGCCGATCGCGACCATCGCAGCGGAGTTCTTGGCCAGCCGGGCAATCCACTCCGTCGTGCTTACCGCCCGCATCTGGCCGCCCGGCCCCCACGGCTCCTCGCCCTGGGCGGCGAAGTAGCCGCCCCCGTTCATGGCCCGGGTCTCGTCGGTGGCCGAGCCCTCCAGAATGATCACGTAGGGCCCGTCCAGCTCGCCGGCCAGCGCCTGCTCGTGGGCTCGCATGTAGTGCGGCCCCGACTCCATGGTCACCACCGGGTGGTGGAGCACCACGGTTGGCACTCCCGGATGCGCCCCGAGCAGCAGGCTCTCCAGGCTCGGCGTGGTCGCCCCCGTGACCGCCACGGTGCAGCCGTCGCAGCTCATGCCCGCGAACCAGAAG